>NZ_JBFUIX010000060.1:0-43579 GCF_056401635.1 Paenibacillus sp. P4_E11
AATAAATTGTCTGAGTGTTAATAAAGAAAACTTAATAACATATCATTTGACAATACATTACGTATCAAATATACTAAATTGCATAATAGAAACATTTACCATAAATGGAGGTGGAATAATGTCAACATATAATATTCAATGGTATAACCCGAATGCAGGAGTATCGTATATTTCCATAGCCAATTATGGAGTTACTTTTAATAAAGTAGCTTCTGACGAGATTGGGAATCCCAAACGGGTGCAGATCGGTCTTGATATGAAAAAACGTATCCTTTTTGTAAAGCCGGTGAATGAAATTGACGCTGCGCTTGAAAAACTGAGTTTTCCGTATGCGGAAAAGGAACAGAAGAATGGCCAAACGCGGGTGAGCAGCAAAGAATTGATCAGTTATATCGAGTCGAAGATTCCAGAACTTGAATTAGAGCATACGACCCGTTTTGCAGCGGAATGGGATGAAACTCAAGGGTTGTTGGTTGTGGATCTCAAGAAACCGATCCTTCGCCAAACAGCCGATGATGAGAATGCTGATGATGTAACTGAAGCGGAAGAAGCAGTTAGCAATGTTGGTTGATCTTATCTATTATATTTAGGGATGGAAGACCGCTGGAGCATGCTTGGGGCTCGGCGGTCTTTCCTTTTATAGAACTCGGTCTTCCTTTTAAACAACTTGTCACTCTTGTCTGCATAATCGAACAACCCCCCTCATACACATGTACAAGTAGTTCATTAACACGTGAAGAGGGGATGATGCAATGCGTCGGATCACATGGATATTGGCCATCGTGATGGGCATAGCACTGGTTGCAGCCGGTTGTGGAACAAGGAATGCAGGGCAAGTAGTAAACGATTTGGATCATGTGGTCAGCAAACTGGACAGTTATCAGGGAACGGGGCAGATGATTCTGCAAACCGGGCAACAGCCGCAGAAGTATGATGTGGAGGTTTGGTACCAGGCTCCCCATTTCTACCGGATCTCCCTGACGAATGAGTCTAAGGATGTTACTCAAATCGTGCTGCGCAACGATGAAGGGGTGTTCGTGCTCACCCCGCATCTGAATAAGATGTTCCGGTTCCAGAGCGACTGGCCGGAAAATTCCGGACAGGTCTATCTATATCAATCGCTCGTCCAGAGCATTGTGACGGACACGGAGCGGCAGTTTAACGCGGAGAAGGATGCTTATGTCTTCGACGTAGCCGCAAACTACCAGAACGGCCTTCTGGCACGCCAGAAGATCTGGCTGAACAAGAAGACGCTCGCCCCTCAGCATGTGGAAGTGTCGGATGAGCGGAACAATGTAATGGTTGTTGTGGATTTTACTCAATTCGAGTTTGGTAAGAAGTTCGAAAAGGATTCGTTTGACATGCAGCGTAACATGACGAGCTGGAACCTGAAGACGATGCCTACTACGGCAACGGGAGGGACTAGCACGAATACGAAGGCCGGGACGCCTGAGTCGGGAACTGCTGGAACGAGTAAGGCTTCCACAGGAACGAGTGGTACGCAGGGCACGAGTACAGCTACTGGAACAGCAACTGGTGCAACTACTGGCACAGGTACAACTGGATCAACTACAGGAACCGCGGGTACTGTAACAGGATCAGTCAGTGGCTCAACCACCGGAGCAACAGGAACTGGTACCGGCGCTACTGGAACAGGTACCAGCACAGGATCGAAGGCAGGTAATTCGACTGATGCCGCGAAGTCGGGAGCAGTTTCGACGGATGCGAAGACGTCGACAGATGCAAAGGCCGGCACTGATGCGAAGGCCGGAACGTCCACAGACGCCAAGACTGGGGCAACCTCGTCTGCAACAAGCGGCAGCAAGTCCGGAACGGCTACTCAACCTTCATCTAGCGCGGGAGCTGCAACAATTACTGGCGCTAGCACCGGTAAGTCTCAACCGACTTCATCAACTCCAGGAGCTGCTTCCGGTGCGATAGCAGGAGCCACTTCCAGCAGCAACAACGAAGCGATGCAGCAACTGCTAGGCATTGTGGAGCCGGAATACACGCCTAAGAATGTGATCAAGCAAGATGTGAAGCAAGTCAAAGTCGGTGAAGAGCAGGCGATTTTGTTCCGCTACTCGGGTAAGTACAACTACACGTTGACGGAGTCCCAGCCGCGGACGGTGACGGTCACTTCCTTGCCGGGCGACATCTTGGACCTGGGATATACGTTGGGTGTTGTAACTGGCGAAACAAAAGGGCTGCGTACATTGACTTGGACGTATGACGGGATGGAGTACCGCTTGTCAACAAGTGATCTTCCACAAACGGAAATGATTCTAATCGCACAATCGGTACAAGGGCAAGTCGGGAAGTAATGAATTTATAACGATTGTTCAGAATAAGCTGTGCAGACTAATGTGCGGGTAAAGTAACAAATAAGGCCACTATCGTGCAAGGGTATCCCCCCTAGCATTTTAGTGGTCTCTTTCATTAGAGTCGGGGCTATGCACAATCATGGTAAGGCTGGGGCTGGGAATAGGAAACGAGATAATAGTCATTTTTTGGGAAAAAGTAGTCAAAATACTGAGGCTAATGATCGATTTTCATGATCTGTTCCGATAAGGGCGGAGCCTGTGGAAGCTCAATAATGCACCGTTGGCGAGTCTCTCGGGTATTTCCTTTTTGCTTACAAGATGGAACCATTCCCATTTGACATCTGGATTGGGTAGCGTTTAACATGGTTTTATGTGTCTATAAGAAGAGAAGGTGAATCAGATGGACACGTTTTATCGCCCGACTTGGGTGGAGGTGTCTCTCGATGCATTGCATCACAATGTCAGTTCCTTCCGCAAACTGCTGCCCGAAACAATGAGCTTGATGGCGGTAGTGAAAGCAGATGCTTACGGTCATGGGGCCGTTGAGGTCGTTAAGGAAGCATTCGAAGCGGGAGCGGATTATGCTGGTGTTGCTTTTCTGGATGAAGCGATTGAATTGCGACATGCTGGCATTACGGTTCCGATTCTGGTGCTGGGCTATACGCCTCCGGAAGCGATTCATGCTGCGCTGGAGCACGACATTACGTTGACGGTGTTTAGCGAAGAGGTGTTGCATGCTGCCGCGAAAACTGCTAATGCACACCAGCAACTGAAGATCCATGTCAAACTGGACACGGGGATGGGACGTCTGGGTTTGGCTGACCCTGAGCAAGCGATTGCTTTTATTGAAGAAGCTAGGAGTTTGTCGAATGTGGTAGTTGAAGGTGTATATACGCATTTCGCCAGCGCGGATGAGCGTACGAAAGACTATACACTCATGCAGCACAGACGATTTGAAAGTGTGATTTCCTATTTTGAGCAAAAAAACATTCGGTTCCCCTACGTGCATACCGGGAATAGTGCAGCGGCTATCGATTCACCTGAGCTTTCCTATAATATGGTCCGCCTGGGGATCAGCATGTACGGCTTGTATCCTTCGGAAGAGGTTCAGCGGGAGCGGATTGAGCTTCAGCCCGTGATGAGTTTGGTTACTCGGCCGGTGATGATCAAGCGGGTCCCCCCGAATACGGGGATCAGTTATGGGGTTACTTATCGGACGCAAGGGGAGGAAACGATTGCAACGCTGCCTGTGGGTTACGCGGACGGCTACAGCCGGATGCTTTCCGGTCATGTGGAGACGCTTGTGCAGGGGCAACGGGTGCCAGTGATAGGACGGATTTGCATGGACCAGTGCATGATTCAAGTAACAGGGCTAACGGATCTGACTTTGGAGGATGAGGTCGTATTGATGGGGCGACAAGGCACAGAGACTATTTCTGCTGAAGAATTGGCGGAACGCCTTGGGACGATCAACTATGAGATCACTTGTATGATTTCACATCGGGTGCCTCGGGTGTATGTGAGGAATGGACAACGTGTCAAGGTATCCAATCCGCTCATTCGCTGAGATGAGGGGGGAGTCTGCAAGGATCGCACTATAGGCAGGCCGGCGTAATACATTTGCAGGCAGCATGACGCGCAAGGGTTGAGGATGTCTGGTCCTGTCGTGAAAGCTTAGGAAACACTTACCACCGGGAAAAAGAAGGAGTTCGGCCATTTTTAGCGAATTTATTTAGGATTAGCCGGAGTCCCGCTTGTGGGTTGGTATAGCATAATTGCTACATCGTCCGCATATATTTGAATTGTATAAAATGGATTCGTTAACGACATAATGGTAATATGGGTTTGGGAATGTTTTGGGGGTGCGAAATCGGTGGCCAATGTGCATAACACCAAACGGATTATGATTAGTTTGCCGGATCATTTGTTGCAAGAGGTGGACGGGATTGTGGAGAAGGAAAACTCCAACCGCAGCGAGTTCATTCGTCAAGCAATGAAGCTGTACCTCTTGGAACGGAAGAAGCGGCATCTTCGCGAAATGATGCAGCGCGGGTACATGGAGATGGCGAAAATCAATCTTCACATGGCAGCAGAGGCATTTCAGGCGGAGGAAGACGCGGATAGTACCCTCGATCGCTTAGTTAGCGGGGTGTAGAGCTTGATTGTAAAACGTGGAGATGTATTTTTTGCGGATCTCTCTCCGGTCGTTGGATCGGAGCAGGGCGGCGTCAGGCCGGTTCTAGTCATTCAGAACGATATAGGTAATCGGTTCAGTCCGACGGTTATTGTAGCAGCGATTACGGCCCAGATTCAAAAGGCGAAGCTGCCGACTCATGTGGAGATCGATGCGGAGACGCATGGGTTTGACCGGGATTCTGTCATTCTGATGGAGCAGATCCGAACGATCGACAAGCAGCGGCTGACGGATAAGATTACGCATTTGGACGACGAAACGATGCGTAAGGTGGACGATTCTTTGCAGATCAGTGTGGGATTGATCGAGTTTTAGGTGGACTTGAAGACGAGGGTGTTTGTGACTCCCTCGTTTTTTGGTTTTCCATGAGGATTGCACTTATTCTAGCATATAGAGGATGGGATTCTAGTGGCACAAGAGCATGCAGTAGATGATGTACAAACGGACAAGCACAAGCTGACGCCTCAGCAAAAAGCGCAGATGCAAGAACGCATCTTGAAGCAAATCACGACGGAGCTGCAACTGCCGATGTCGAAGGTCAAGGTGACGGTGGAGTTGCTGGATGATGGCAACACGATCCCGTTTATCGCCCGCTATCGCAAAGAGATGACTGGGGAGCTGGACGAAGTGCAGCTTCGAGATATTGAAGAAAGGGTGCATTACTTGCGCAATCTGGAGGACCGTAAGCTGGAGGTGCTACGTCTCATTGACGAGCAGGGGAAGCTGACGGACGAGCTGCGGGTATCGATCGAGCGGTCGGCGAAGCTGCAAGAGGTGGAGGACTTATACCGGCCGTACCGGCAAAAGCGGAAGACACGTGCGAGTGTGGCGAAGGAGCGGGGACTCGAGCCGTTGGCTCTGTGGATCCTGACGCAGCCTCGGCAAGGCTCTGTGATGCAGGAAGCTGCGAAATACATAGATGTGGACAAGCAGGTCACAACGGCTGAGGAGGCGCTCCAGGGCGCCATGGATATCATCGCCGAGAATATCGCCGACGATGCCAAGATCCGCACCTGGGCGCGCAGCTATACCCGCGAGCAAGGGGGGATCGTCACGGAAGCGAAGGATGCGAAGCAGGAGTCGGTGTACGAGATGTACTACGACTACCGGGAGCCGATACGCAAGCTGCCTCCTCATCGCACATTGGCGATTAACCGGGGTGAGCGGGAAGAACTGCTGAAGGTGTCCTTGGATGTGCCGGCGGACAAGATTCACGACTACATGGCGCGCCAAGTGATACGTGGCGAATCGATTGTGAAGGAGACGCTGCGGCTAACGGTGGAAGATGCGTACAAGCGCTTGATCGCGCCATCCATCGAACGCGAAATCCGCAACGAGTTGACGGATAAGGCGGAGGAGCAGGCGATTACGATTTTCGCGGAAAATCTGCGGAATTTGCTGCTGCAGCCGCCGATCAAAGGAAAGATTGTGCTCGGCGTTGACCCAGCCTACCGGACCGGCTGCAAGCTGGCCTTGGTCGATGAGACAGGCAAGACGCTGGAGATTGCCGTTGTGTACCCAACGCCGCCGAACAACAAGGTCGCCGAAGCGGAAAGCAAGATCAAGGCGATGATTGTGAAGTACGGCGTAGAATTGATTGTGATCGGCAATGGGACGGCTTCGCGGGAGACGGAGCAATTCATCGCCGATCTGATCAAGCAGCTGCGAGGGACGCAGCAGCTGCAGTATATGATCGTGAGCGAAGCGGGCGCGAGCGTGTACTCGGCCTCCAAGCTGGCGCAGGAGGAGTTCCCCGAGCTGGACGTGGCGGAACGCAGCGCGATCTCGATTGCGCGGCGGATGCAGGACCCGCTCGCCGAGCTCGTCAAGATCGAGCCGAAAGCAATCGGCGTCGGGCAGTACCAGCACGACGTGGCCCAGAAGCGGCTCGAGGAGAGCTTGAAGGTCGTGGTAGAGTCAGCGGTTAACCACGTCGGAGTCGACCTGAATACGGCCTCTCCGTCGCTCCTGTCGTATGTGTCCGGGGTGAACGGGACGATCGCCAAGAACATTGTGAAGTTTCGAGAAGAGAATGGGAAGTTCACTAGCCGGAAACAGCTGCAGAAGGTGCCACGGCTAGGCGCGAAGACGTATGAGCAGTGCATCGGCTTTATGCGGATCAGCGACGGGGATAATCCGTTGGACAACACACCGATTCACCCTGAGTCCTATGAGGTGGTGGACAAGCTGTTCAAGGAGCAGAAGTTGGCCAAGAAATCAATCGGTACTCAGGAGCTGAAGGATAAGCTGCAGCAGTTCATTCCGGAGCAGTTGGCCCAGCAGTTGGATGTAGGCTTGCCGACGTTGCGGGACATTCTCGAAAGCCTCCAGCGCCCAGGGCGCGACCCTCGGGAGGAACTGCCCCTGCCTATTTTCCGGACGGACGTCTTGCAGATGGAAGATTTGACGCCGGGCATGCAGTTGCAGGGAACTGTGCGTAATGTTATTGATTTTGGCGCCTTTGTTGACATTGGGATCAAGAATGACGGACTCGTCCATATCTCGCAGCTGAGCGATCGGTTCGTCAAGCATCCGATGGATGTCGTGTCCGTTGGCGATACGGTTACCGTATGGGTGATGGGCGTGGATGAGAAAAAGGGCCGTGTGAGCCTGACAATGAAAGCTCCCAAGCAGCAGTAACAGCAGGTGAACTAGGTCACTGGATAGCGAAAAAACAGCCCGACAAGGTTGGACGAGGATCGATGCCTCTGCCATCTTGTACGGGCTGTTGACTTATGGAGTCAAGGTCGCGATATAGGAACGGATTCTTTCGAATCGGAGGTGGTTTTGGTGCGGTAAAAGTACCAGCAATCGTTCAAGAGTCGAATTTGCCGGAGATCTTTTTTCATAAAAGCCCGTTCTAATTGATGGCAAAGCCATTGCGGCATTGTCGCATCCCCTTTCCCTGAGGCCATTCCATAGGTATCGGCCCTACGCATCGTAGTCGTTTGTTAGCTCCTACTAGCATATGGGAACAAGAGGGCTTAGGTGCAGGTCCGCATTACTCCACTGCCGATTCTTCCTCATCCTCGTACCATTGTTCCAGTTGAGCCTGGAGAGCCCGGATTTCGGTTAACAAGGAGATCAAGGGGTATGACTTTTCCTGAACCGCTGCGAACGACTGCTCCAGTTCATTCACATAGGTCAGGCCATGGATGATCTGGCATTGTCCGGCTACGACCTCCACTTGTTCGCATTCGGCCAATATGTGGCCAAGCTGCGGGACGTTGCCTGCGGTGAGTTTGTCCAGTTCCTTGTGAAGCCTGCGGTTGAGGGCCGTCAATTGGTATACGTGGGAGGCGGGCATTTCTACGAAATCCACCTGATTGTTCAGTTGTAGTAAGGCATATTTCATCTTGGGCATGCTGGTCGCAAACGCTCCTCTCCTGGATAGCGGCGTCTTGAATGACGCAGATACGGCTTGATTGATTCTACTTGACAGTGTAGCTAATGTAGGGTACAAATTCAAGTGAAGCGGCCTGAAAAAGTCAATGGAACGGAGGAGGAACGGGAGTGGACGATCAGCAACTTCAAGCTTGGATCGAACGGATATCGCTGGAGTCTTTCCGGCTGCCGTTCCAACATAAGGCAAATTTCAACCGGAGGCTGAAGTCTACTGGGGGGCGGTATTTCACCAAGTCTCACAATATCGACATCAGTTGGCAGCAGTATGAGACGTTTGGCCCGGCAGAAGTGGAAAAAATCATTAAGCAWGAGCTGTGCCACTACCACCTGCATCTACAGCGAAAAGGGTACAAGCATAGCGATCCGGACTTCAAGCAGTTGTTGCAGGAAGTGGGCGGGACGCGGTTCTGTAAAGCGTTGGCACCTCGGAAGGCGACACCTTATCGGTACAAGCTGGAGTGTGGGGCATGCGGCATGCATTATTTGCGGAAACGTAAGATGGATCCGAGTAAATATGCTTGTGGCAGATGCCGGGGGAAGCTGAGGCTGCTTGTGCTGGGTACGTGAAATCGGTCAGTCTTGTAGGCGGGTGACACGTGGGCTGGTTCCGCTTGACTATTCATGATGATTCTGATAAATTGATCATGTACTTTCCCTGATAGCTCAGTTGGTAGAGCACTCGACTGTTAATCGAGTTGTCACAGGTTCGAGTCCTGTTCGGGGAGCCACTTTGTATATGGGCCCCGCAAAAGTAATCGGAATATCCTTCGAAGGGATACGTCACTTTTGTGGGTTAACGAGGAGAGATACCCAAGAGGCCGAAGGGGGCGCTTTGCTAAAGCGTTAGGGTGTAACAGCCGCAAGGGTTCGAATCCCTTTCTCTCCGTAAGTAGAAGGACCGTAGACAATACGGTCTTTTTTTTGCGCGTGGAAACGTTCGTAGGTGGCGGAGCCGTGGACCCCAACAGGTTAATCATGATGCAGGGACAGGCCAGGTAGGCATACGATAAGACTGTGGCCCCGGTATTTCCCGAAGACCTATAGCCACTTCTTAGACTTGTAGTACATCCACATGCCGATGGAGACGGCAACCATAACACCCCATACGAACAAATATCCGTACGGCCAGTCCAACTCGGGCATGATCCGGAAGTTCATACCGTAGATCCCGACAATGAATGTGAGCGGCATGAAGATCGTACTGACAACCGTCAACGTCTTCATAATCTCGTTCATTCGGTCGGACTTCATATTCATCTGCAACTCCAGCAGGCCGTTCAACGATTCTCTAAAAATATCCAACGTATCAATAACACGTGAAAGGTGATCATAAATATCAACAAAGTAAACGTCCGCTTCCTGACGAGTGTAAGGGAAGGTTTGGTGACTAATCGAGCCGAGAACGGTACGTTCCTCAACGAAAATACGCCGTAATAAGTGCAAAGTTCGCTTGGTTTTGAATATTTCATGGGCGATTTTCACGTGGGGATTGCGGAAGATGGTACGCTCCATTTTGTCGATTCGATCGTCGGCAACGTTCACACGTTCGGTATATTCATCCACGCAGCGATCTAGGATATGGTACAATATTTGTCCTGGGTGCTCCAGTCGATTGTCCACCTTCAGGCACTCCGAATGTAACTCATCAAGATAGGGTAGCCCGAGTTTGGATATCGACAGGACATAGTTGGGGCCGATGACAATGGCGATTTCTTGCACCTTCATATCGGGCAACAACGCATAAAAGGCGATGAAAATATTATTCTTATAACGGTCCATCTTTGGCCGTTGATTCATTTTGATACAATCCTCTACAAGTAAGGGGTGACAGTGGAACAGATCCACTAACACATGTCGGATGTCGTCCTGAGACGGACCGGTCATGTGAATCCAGGCAACCTCATCCTCACCAGGTAATCTGGAGTCGACTTCGGAGGTGGTGTCGGTCTTTCTACTATACAGAAGCATAGGGCAGGGCCTTCCTTTCGAACGAATCGCATATGCTGCAAATTTTACCATAGTGATTCTGGAAAAACGACTTGAGAACTTCTTCAGGACTGGCTCAAAATAGAACTTGTCTTCTGTGTGGATTTCCGCTATAATAACACATGTCGCTAAAAACGGCATACACATGTGGCCCGTTGGTCAAGCGGTTAAGACACCTCCCTTTCACGGAGGTTACAGGGGTTCGAATCCCCTACGGGTCACCATTTCCACTTTTGTAGGTTCAGGGTCGATGGAACCCTTCATCGTATGCTAAGACTTCGCAGTCTCGGAATGAAATGAAGAGTAAATCCTACGGAACAACCCTACGTTGAGAGCCATTAGCTCAGTTGGTAGAGCACCTGACTTTTAATCAGGGTGTCGTAGGTTCGAGTCCTACATGGCTCACCACCATTTCTCCTCAAGAATGGTGAGAGATAAGCAACATATATGCGGTCGTGGTGGAACGGCAGACACGCTATCTTGAGGGGGTAGTGCCCATAGGGTGTGCGGGTTCAAATCCCGCCGACCGCATCATAGTTTGAAACTCTGGAACCCTTACTCTGTAAGGGTTCCCTTTGTTATGCTTAAGCATTTTTTTGAATGGTTATTACTTTTATATCAAAATAAAAAGGGAACGATAGAATACCCGTTCTCCTTTATGTTTCCGTCATTATCCTCCGTTAACTTGAAGCAGCTGTCCAGTAACAAAAGAGGAATCATCTGAGGCCAAATAAATGTAGGTTGGCGCAAGTTCGAACGGTTGCCCGCACGTTTCATTGGCGTTTCCAACCCGAAGGTTTTGACATATTCGGCGTTTTCGCCCTGTCGCAGCCGTCGTGAGCATGCATGAATATTTCGCAAATTCTGACGCAAAATAAACAATTATTGCGACGGGAGGCGACAGGAATGAAAGGTAAATTGTACAAGTGTGCATCCGTTTGGCTTCTCGTTATCGCATGCGGTTTTGGCGTCTTATCAGCTTGTCAGTACAAGAATGAGCCACGAGACAATGGAAAGGACGGGATCGGGCCTTACGCGGTGCAAGATAGGAAACCATTCAAAATAAACGAAGCTGCGGATGCACCCGAATGGGAAAAGACAGCCGACGCGATTATTACCCAGGGGGTTAGTTATCTGGGAGTGCCGTACGTTTTCGGCGCGGAACGATTTAACGACAAGACGTTCGATTGTTCTTCCTATGTACAGTTTTTGTACGGCAAGCAGGGGATCGAGCTGGGGTATAACTCGAGAGAGCAGGCTGTTCAAGGAAAAGAAATACCGTTTATCAATTTACGTAAAGGGGATATCATGTTTTTTTCTGACGAAGACTTCCCGAACGAGACCGGCCTAAATAAAGTACGACACGTCGGAATTTATATGGGGGACGGAAAAATACTGCATACTTACGAGCAAGGAATCGGCGTCATCATCAGCAATATCCATAAAGACCAGAAGGAAGGGGAGTATTGGTACGAGCATTATTTGTTTGCCAGAAGAGTAATCCCCGGCTAAATCGGTCCGGCAATCGGAAGGCGGAAATCGTAACGCTGTGGGGACGGATAACGCTAACAAGTCTGCGATACAAGATGTTAAAAGGCTAAGTGAAACAATCACTTAGCCTTTTAACATAAGCGTGTACGATCTTACTCCTGAGGCAAAGCGCTCATGTCCATATAGGCAATTTCCCACAGATGCCCGTCCAGGTCCTCGAAGCTTCTCACGTACATGAAGCCATGGTCCGCCGGCTCTTTGAACTGCTTGCCTCCCGCGGACAACGCCTTGTCCGCCAGTTCGTTCACATGCTCCCTGCTGTCGGCGGAGAGCGCGATAATCCCTCCAGCGGCGCTTGCGACATCGGCCACCGGCTTGTTAATAAACGTCCGGAAATACGACTCCTCGAGCAATTGAACGAACGTATTGTCGTTGATCACCAGGCAAGCAGAATTATCGTCCGAGAACTGGGTGTTGAACTCGAAACCGATGCGGCTGAAAAAATTCTTCGTCCGGTTTAAATCTTTCACCGGCAAGTTTACGTACGTATAGTTTGCTTTGTAAGCCATCGTTTGGGTCACCTCATCATGATTTTTTGAGTTCAGCACGCGTGTCTCAACTTCATGGCTTTAATATACCTGTATTGGAATATACCTGTCAAGGTATATTGTATTTTATTCCAAAAATCAATCTCGCAACGAACGGGCAGAATAATGGAATATTCCATATTGTGTTATAATAAATCCATATGGAAAATGGAGGAGCTTTTATGACAATAGGATCACAAAACGATATTGATGGTCTGAAGGAAATTGGAAAAATCGTTGCATTGACGATTAGTGAAATGAAACGTCACGCACGTGTAGGAATTACAACTAAGGAACTGGATGATATTGGAGGGCAGTTTTTGAAAAGGCATGGGGCTGTGCCGGCACCTAAGACAACTTACAATTTCCCTGGCAACACATGTATTAGTATTAACCATGAAGTTGCCCACGGAATACCGGGAAATCGAATCATTCAACCGGGCGATTTAATAAACATCGATGTTTCGGCAGAATTGGGAGGCTATTATGCGGATGCGGGACATTCTTTTCCGATCCCTCCATACATGCCATCATTAATGCGTCTGTGTCAATATACACACAATACGATGATGAAAGTAATCTCTTCACTTAAGCATGGAGTAAAATTGAACGAAATCGGAAGGATTATTGAAATCGAGGCTAAAAAAGGCGGTTATAATGTAATTAAGAATCTGTGTAGCCACGGTATTGGAAAATCTCTGCACGAGACCCCAAAAGAGATTCTACCCGTTTATAACAAGCACGATAAAAGGGTATTGAAAGAGGGCTTGGTAATTACAATCGAGCCCTTTTTATCTACAGGTGCAGGGTATGTCGTAGAGCAAACGGATGGATGGACTTTATGTGTACCCGACAATAGCTTTGTGGCACAACATGAGCACACCATTATAGTTACAAAGAATCAGCCAATTATCGTGACTGCAGTATAGTCCATCAGAATGAATCCGTTTTTTTTGTGTTGGTTGCTAGACGGGAACGAGAGCGCAATAATTACACCATGGACAAGGCTGCCGCGATGATCGGCGGCCTTGTTACGTTAACGGACAGATTTACTTAACACAGAAGCATATTGGAGTTCCGTGAAGTCCCCCAATCAATAACAAGCCTATCAACAAGATCATCAAGAAGGGGGATTCGTTCAAAGTTATAGTGCATCAAAGGTTGTTCTAAAATCTCCATATAAGGGAAGTCTGCAGGAACGGCAACTGTACTTCGATCGAAACGACCGCTGCCAATTTTTCTGTAAGCCCCGATAAATGTCGCTTTGGTTCGCTCGTCGCCAATAAAAGACAATATGTAATCACAATCACGAAAAACATCATTGCTTTGAATGCTTTGATAAAATTCCAGCATTCCATGTTTATATAAGTAGTTCGTATCATAATTCGGATCTTGATGCTTAATCAGCTTTATCTTTTGTGTGGTGTCAAACCTTCTCATCTTTAATAATTCGGTTAGATTCATGTGCGCCCCCCTTATTACAAATTGTTTTGATCAGAAAAGAACTTTAAAAAATATATCCCATTCCATCTTCCCCGATCTTGTTTGGGTTAAATATGGCTTTATCGCTTGTCTTTAAATCTGCCGAGTACAGTTCATGTGTACCCCAACTGACACCATGCCACAATGCACCGAATTCTTCTGCTTGCCTCGAAAACAACGAAGCGCACATATATGACCAGGATGATTCATCCCCTCCTATTCCGCTCATCAGGTTTTCCAGACACCCTTGTGGTAAAGGTGGAGAGAACGGATCAACATTCATTTGAGGTTTGGCAAATGGCTGAAACACATCCAAAAGTTTCTTCGCTTCAAAATCCGATTCGCACCAGCCCTGTGACTCAAAATCAGCTGCCACTAATGTGGAGGCTTTCTGAGCTTTTCTTCTTAGGTGATTTATCCTTGATATTGAAAAGTAATGTTCTGAATCCATGGCTAAACACCTCTGATTGTAAATTCGTAAGATACGGACAAACCGCAATTTCTTCAACTTTGCTTTCTTTTGTAAACATATTTGCTGGGACTTTTTTGGTCGTAAAATATTTGCTCTAACGGGCAGAATTGCTGAGTAGACGGTTCTTTTAGACTATTCTCTTATGGGAAATTACGGATAATATTGAGTGGTAGTCATTTGGATTAAATGAATAGGTGAAAACATGAAAAAGCTATTTATAATAATTTTCTTAATGGCTGTTATTTCAACTGGCTGTACTGAGGAGAACTTCAGTGAACAATTGAATAAAGGTTTTGGTGAAGCAGAGATCCAATTTAGAAGCAAAGATATTATTCAGGCAGAAGCATCAGCTTCTAGTTTCAAAGACCCCCCATTAATAAAATTTCGTTTGTGGGGGTAGTGCGTTTGGGAACGTATTGGTCGAGTACGTGTATCGGACTGTAGCGCGTTATTAATGACCTATCACAACCCAAAACGAGCTCTATCGCTCCCTCTTAATAGAGGGATTGACAGAGCTCGGTAAAGGTAGGTGATCATTCTCCGGTAGGCATCGGAATGATCGCCGACTGAATGTACGGTATTAGATAAATATACCGCGCAGAACTATGACTAAAAGTATGAAGAGCACAAGAATGATTCCGATGCTAGTGAATCCCCCGCAATATTGTAATGTATGAAGGAGGGAGCCTTTCTGTATAGGTGAATAGCGGGGGTCAAAAGCACAAGTATGATAACTATACTCGAATGACAACTGGTTCCCGGCAGCAGCCTATGGGAAAGGATGTGGATACGGGTTCAACTGTTCGGCCGTAAGCGGCTGATCCGCATACCCGAGTTCCACCGGTATTCGGTATACTCTCTCCAATCCTGTCAATCGGACAAGATGGTGACCGAACGTGATGGGCAGCATACCAGGGATCAGCACTTTTACACAATACAGCCCGTTTCGTCGCGTCTCCGGTGATGTCTGATCGACTACAATCACATCGTGTCCCAGTCGGCGAAAGGTTCGAAGGACATCCTTCAGATCATCTGTCAGATCGGCATGTCGGCTTGGAGGCTCGAATTCCTCGCTAAACGACCGTATCGGGCGATCGCCACCCAGCAAAAATTGCAGGCGTTCCTCTGCTTGTGGCAACCCATACAGCATAGAATGATCTTCGAGCTGTTGGACGAGGTACGGATCCTTGTACATAGCCTCGCATTCCTCATAGCCATCCTCATATTTTCCGTGAAGCATCAGAATCGTGTTGGATAACTCGTGGATCGCGCTTTTAACCGCCCGTACCGGATCAAGATGGGCTCCAGCCGCACAGACGAGATTCGGACCGGTGGGCTTCCTGTTAAGGGCAAGCGCCCAGATGCTCGGAATTCCGTTCTCTGTAGTCGTATTGAACAATAGCACATCGTATCCAGCGACCGTCTGCAAGCGTTCGAGCATTAGTTTGAGCTCCAGGTCCTGAGCGGTAAAAGGGTCGAGTTGCGGGACCGGCAGCTTCGCATACCACGTCATGAGGAACGAGTCGCGCTCAACCACCTCCAGAATACCGTACAGGATAGCTTCTTCCATGCTTCCACCTAAAGCACACCCATTGGACGTTTCTTTGACAAAACTGGTTTCGTGCCCCCAACTATAGTAGGCTAGCTGCTGCGGAACAAGAATGGGGCGCTCCTCCCCTAACGAATACCCCCATACCCAGTCGATCTTGTGATCGGGGTCAAATGGTTCGAAGGGAAAATCGGACAACGCATACTGCTCGGCTGAGTATACTCCCACCTTGAGAGGGTCTAGTGCTTGTTCCGCCACATTGCGGAAGCTGTCGTGAATCACGGTTCGTTTGCCAAGGGGGTTCATCCCGCAGTATCGTTCCAGCCCCTCCAGAATGGCGATCAACTCGCTCTCTGCAAAGGAATGCGAACGGCCTCCCGTTATTTCACTCCCCACGAGTGTTGGCAGGTTGACACTAACATTTGTAAAAGGCGATACGAAATGATGCCATTTATCGTTAAACAGACCGGTGCGGGGATCCATATAGTCCTTTGTTAAAACTCTTTCCAGTTCATCAAGTGGGCGAGCACGGTAATGATCAATATGGGGCTTGGGATTCGGCTTAAGCGATAGGCGGGCGGCTTCGGGTGAATCGTCGAGCAATAGGCTACATACGGGACATAATGGATCAGGTAAAAAAAAGTGGAGAGACGTCTTCAGTGTAGCTAAATGGATCAAATACACATGCTCTTCTAAGTGAGACTGAAGATCTTGCAGCACTCTGTCCGCTTCTGCGGTTAGCAGGTGAACCATCTGCATCAGGCCCGTCCGTGGCAGTCCATTGCCCTTGCTGGAAGTAGGTTCATCTGGCGATAGCAGCCGATTCATGATTTCCTCGAGCTCCTCGGGGGAATTGCGTCTGGCCATGTGCCGTCGTTGATCGGCACACTTGGAGCATCCTGGAGTAGCAGGCCGAACGAATGGACCGACCACTCCCTCGCCGTATGTGACGAAGCCGCTTAACCAAGGGACGCCGGCCCCATGCAGTACCTCCTCAGCCTGGAGATAGGTGGGGGGATGCCCATCATCGGATACTACTAACACAAGCTCTATTCCTTTCAGGAAATCTGTTGTGAGATCATTTCGGAGTTCCGTTTCGTAGTGAGCAGACAGCTCTTCATACAAGAGCTCAGCCAAAAAACCTTCTCCGACAACTACAACGCTCATAGCGACATCTCCTCTCGCAGCAGCACGCCGAACACTAAGATCGGCTCATTTTTCAGAAAAGGTTCCAGGATCAGTTGGTAGACGAGTAGACGCTTCCGGTTTTGTTCCAGAACCTGTAGGATGGACTTCAGGATTTCAACGGGAGGGGTTTCGTCTAAGTGGGGGATCTCAAGTGTGATGGGAGTCTGTTCAATCTGATGGACAGACGGGACGTGTAACTGAAGCCTACGACCATGCCCTTGCTCATCCTCATGCGTACAGGAGCAAGTTTGTTTGTTCTGAGCTTGTTGCAGAGCCTGTACCAGTGCTCGTCGTAAGGCTGACGCACGATTCAAACCGATACTTCCGTGCCAATGACCGCCGGAGCCTACCCACATAACGGGGAAGCCGGCTACATCCTCGCCCAACCCGATCTCGGGTGTTCCTTGCAGCAAGGTCAGGGCATGCACATAGAAGCGGCAGCATTCATCCTCCACTACTGTCAATTGCGCCCGTTGAACAGATGGCTTTTGAGTCAACAGCTGCCTGCCGAGCTTTTTGTTCAGATACATAAGCAAGCCGCGGCAAATACCCTCAGCCATGGAGTGTCCTGCCCCGATTCCGAAGTGATCTTGTTGAGTTAGTTCACGAACCTCTGGGTCCGAAGATGAGTCGGAGGAAACGATGAGCTGGTGGGCTATGCGTGCTACGTGAGCTTCTATTCCAGCTAAGCCTGCTTCCCGTCTGGCCTTCTCATGGGTGAGCTCCGCTATGATGATGTCCGGCAGTAGTCCGGTCGGTCCGTCTGTTAGTAGGTCGGCTACCTGTACGCGGCACTGCGAGAGGGGAAGCTGGTTCAAGTCGCCCTCTTCCCAAGTATGGAAAATCCCCAATCGTTCCGATGTTAAACGCTTGAAGTAGTCGAACCATTGTTCCGTTAGGTTGCCGGAATCGTGTTCAAGCCGTGCCGGAATGTCCGTGATCCGCTCGGCTGTCGCTTGTCCGGTCACCAAGGGATGGGGAATGAACGAATGCCAGTCTCCTTCATATGTCTGGGCGTTAAGCCAATATTGTTGTTGATTCGATTCCGTTCCGGTCATTCCGGTAACCGTCTTGAAATGTTCAGAGACGACCACATTGGCCAGCAGTGCCCCTGCGGTGGAGGAGTAGAAGGGAGGTAGCTGTGAATCCTGACCAAGCGCGGTCCGGTGTATACGGCGCCAGGCTGACTCCCAGTCTGCATCCGAATCGGGATGGACCAACGGACCGGCTAGACCGGTCTGGTTGACGAACAGGGCAGGGATGAGAATCTTCTTCTCCAGCCTGCATGCAGCATGAAGCGCTCGAAGTTCCTCGATCTCGCCGGCTGGGGAGACGTACAGAATCGTATGGAACGGTCGTATGGCTTCACGCCAGCGAGGGCCTTCCGTGTTCCGGCAAGTGACCTCTTCGATACCCGCAGCGGAGTCCACCCGGCGAGCGCGCTCTGTCAAATTCGCCAATTGTTGCCGTTCAGTCGGTATTGTGTCAGTGATCAATATGTGGAATCGGGATAATCCGGACTCGAACAATGCCGCAACAAGGGCGAGAAGAATGGGACCTGAGCCAATGGCTAGCACGGGTGTCTGCCGGTAGGCGTAAAACCGATCATAAGAGTCACTGCCTGCGCTGTGTAAATATTCAATCTGGGATGCGAATGTCTTGAGAACCTGATCGCTCAAGAAAGTCATGTGTACACCTACTTTCAACATCAGCTATATACGATAGCCTATGAAGTGTACTCCGCATTTGCTACCAGACGATAACCATGGAAATAGAAAACTCCAACTCTTCCGTGTATAGAGATTTAACGGAAGGATTGGAGTCCTAGTATTAGATATGCGAAGTGGGCTTGCAAGGGGTGCGATTGTGATGTTAGTTGTGGTGCGGAATTTGGTGTATGTAATGTACAGTCGTGAAGCCGAAATAGGCGGAAAAACCGTCTAACTCCGCGCCCTGCCCACCGGCCTCGCCTAGCGCAGCCCGCTTGCGCCCTGCGGCTGTCCGCCGGCGCCTTGCCCGCCAACCCGGCCCTGCGGCCTTTGCCCCTGCTGGCCGCTAGGTCCTTGACCAGGTTGTCCGCCTCCTGGGCCCATTTGCGGCATTTGGCTGCGATCCGGGTGAACCATTTGCCCGCCAAGATGGCCTGTGTAGGTTACGAGCAGTACACCAATGAAGGCGGCCGCCAGATAAATGATCTTTCTCCCGGATTCCAACTTCCTCCACACCAGCAGCCCAACCCTTATAAGCGTTAAGGCGATAAAGAAGAACATCGTCAGCTTCCCGAACAACTCATGACGTGGGAACAGCGGGTTGCGTGCCTCCTCCGGTCCGGTCAACACGGATGCAATCGAGCCGAGTGTACCGATCACTAGACAAAGCAGGCCGGCGGTGTGCCAATCTTTCCGCTTCAGGAATACCGCCACACCATCAAAGATGAAACTGAACAGAAGCATGGCGATCGGAACATGGATGAAAATAAAATGCATGTTTTCCAGCAAATAACTCATCTTCGTTCCCCTCCTTGGACAATAAAAGCTAATTTAGCCAAGTATAAGGGGAAGAACTGAAAGGAGGCTGAATGAATGTTGAATAGACGCTGAAGGAGGCCCGATTATTTGCCTACTCCTGTCCATGACCGCCGCTCAGGTTCTCGCGGAATTTTCCAGGTGTGATGCCTTCAGATTTCTTGAACACGCGGATCAATCCGACATCGTTGGCATAGCCGATCGTATGGGCGATCTGTGTAATCGTCAAGGACGACGTGCGCAGCAATTCCTTCGCTTGCTGAACGCGGAATGCCGTCACATAATCCGTCAAGTTCTGTCCAGTATGCTTCTTGAAGAAGGAGGACAAGTACTGCGGTGTGAGCCCTAACTCGTCGGCCAGATGTGTCATGCTGAAGAAGCTTTCCCCGTAATGCCGCTCCACATACTGAACGATAAGCTGGTAGAGCCGATCACTATGGTCTGACCGCTCGGACTTCACATTGACGCATATTTGCCGGTACCAGTTCTTCGTCTGTTCGAGCATATCCTCCGCAGTCGTACTGCGAAGAATCGCCTCTACACGCTCAACCTCCCGTTGGGCATTACCCGGATCAGAGGCGTACAAGCTGTTGAGCAGCTTGAGCGGTGTTCCGAGCATATCGATGAACAGGCACCTGCCCATCTGCACAGATAGCCGATTGGTTACAAAATGCCGCTCATACAAATCATCTAGCTGCCGCTCGATACTTTCGATGTCGCCGCTCTTGGCGAAGTTCATAATCTGGGCTTCGGTTTCGAGCGGATAATGGTAGTAGTGTTGCTGCAGACCGGCTACTTCACGGTAATCGGTCATCGTGCCTTCGCCCTTGATGACCTTGAACTCAAGAGCAAGCACCGCTTCGGTATAGGCAGGCTTAATCGCTTCCAGCCCTTCGTGGATCGTGCTGATGCCGAGCGACAGCTTCAGACGGAACGTATGGGCGGCTGTTTCCTTCAGCAGTTGTGACAGCTGAGCCAGCTGCTCCTCCTGAATAGGTATGCTATCCTCAACTCCGTCCGGAACCGGTGCTGGATTGAACAATAAGGCCATTCGGCTACGCTCCAATTCCACCGGGAAGCAGCGACCGTAAGGCATCTCATGGCTGAGGTTCGCAATCGTGAACCGGACGAGCGCCCATTCCTGTTCGGTATCGGCCTTAATGAATCGAGAGGAGTCGTCGATATCGATGAGGATGACGGCGAATTGCTCCGACAAGAACTCGACATTCATGAACGACAGCGACTCATTGTTCAATGCTTGACTGTCGACTTGCCCGCGCAGCAGCCGTGCGATGAAGTTCGTCTGCATGACAGGGAGCTGTGTATACAGCTTCTGGCGAAGCTGCCGCTCCTCCGTGAGCGAGCTGACCAAAGTATGGCGAATGAGATCGTATTCGTTCGTTTTCGGTCGGTCCGCGATGAGTTTGCCTTCCAGCAGTGTATCGAGGATATGACGAATCGGATAGTAGTTGCGATTCGCCATGTACCAGCATGCTGCCGCTCCAGCCAACAAGCAGATTAAGAGAGCAACGGTAGCAGCTGTCTTCGTCTCCTCCACGCGCTGCATCACAGTCGCTTTCGGCACGACCGATACGAACTTCCATCCGTTCACGCTGGACGTTGTGTACGTCACCATCATCTGTTCTTTCCCAAGCGGCATCTCGAGCGATTCGCCCTCTTGAGTCAACCGACCGCCCAGTTCGGCCCATTCCGGCCGATCCGGGGTGGTCGACATGATGACGCCCCCTTTATTATCGAGAATAACAATATCACCGCGGTTTACCCACTCGATCTGCTTGAGTACTTGCAGCAACTTGTTCTCTTCGAATTGAATCACAAGGGAGCCCCGGACGGACTCCCGTTCCTCGATCGGCAGTGATTGAACGTAGGAAATCATCCGCTTCTGATGAGATGCGTTCGAGTCTGGCAGCAAAAATTCCTTATAATGCGGCTCAGACAAAAATTGTTTCATTTTATCAACATAATTGGGCTCGGCGACAGGTTGAAACCAGGAAAAGAATGATTCCGCATCAGTTCTCATGGAGCTGGTAAGAATGGAGTTGGTGCGGGAAACGTACACGTACATTTCATCAATGAAGCTGCTGGTGGCACGCAGTCGTCCGAGATCCTTAATAATATCGGAGTTGACCAGCGATTCGTTGCGCTGACTTTCGGGGCCGTTGCTAAGCAGACTGAGCAACCTTGTGTTCAAGGCGACCTGCACGCTGAATTGATCCAACTCAGCGAGCCGCTGGTCGATCGCTTGCTTGGCTTGTTCGAGTAGCCCTGTGTTGCTCCGATTGGCTTGTTCGACCATGGCGCCAGACATCCGGCTGTAGATGAGGGAACCGATTCCGAGAGGAATAAGCAGAATGAGGACATAGGAAAGGAGGAGCGTAACAAATACGCTCCTTCGAGTTGTTAATTTCCATTTATTGGATTTAAACCAACCGACCATGCTGTCACCTACTTATTCCATAATCTTGTCGGGCCCTGTCCGATTCAAACCGAAGGGTTCTTTTATCATAACGTAAACGGGTCCAACATGAAAAGTATTCGCATCGGGATCAGAGTTTAGCCCTTAATGGCACCAATCATGACCCCTTTGACAAAATACTTTTGCAGGAAAGGGTACAAACAGAGGATCGGAACGGTCGCTACTATAATCGTTGCGTATTTGATCGTTTCTCCGATCGGCATCTTATCTCCACCACCAACGCCGGTCATCATCGAATCGGTGCTGTTCGTAATTAGAATTTCCCTTAGAATCAACTGCAGCGGGTACAAGTCCCGGGTTCGCAAATAAATGAGTGCGTTGAACCAAGCGTTCCAATGTCCTACCCCGTAGAACAAGATCATGACCGCGACGACAGGCATCGAAAGGGGAAGGATAATACGGAACAACACGGTGAAATCGTTGGCTCCATCCAGCTTGGCGGATTCCTCCAGACTGACCGGCACGCCTTGGAAGGCGGTACGCATAATAATCAGATTGAACGCGCTCATCGCCGCCGGAATAATTAAGGCCAAGCGGGAGTCGAGCATCCCTAATTTGGATACGAGTAAGTAGGTCGGAATTAGGCCGCCATTGAAGAACATCGTGAATACAATCATGAACATGATATGATTTTTCCACATGACGCTTTGTCTGGATAAGGCGTACGCCCCCAGAGAAGTCATCAGGATGTTAAGGGCCGTCCCGGCGATTACATAGATGAGGGTGTTCAGATAGCCGGTGATGATGGACGGATTGTTGAAGACAAGCTTATAAGCTTCTAAGTTAATCCCTTTCGGATACCAGATCATCCCTCGTACTTGCACAATCCAGGCCGGATCACTAAGAGAGGCGAACAGGACGTACAGGAACGGATAGATGGTCATTAGGGAAAGAGCGGTTAAGAAGACGATATTCACGACGTCGAATAGACGTTCTCCAGGGCTTCTTAGGTTCATCTTATACGTTCCTCCTTCGAGCACTTTGTGCAGCATCATGGAATGCGTAAGCGGAGACTACCATAGCTTCGTATCGCTTGTCCGCCTGCTAATCGCATTTGCTAACACGAGTAAGGTAAAGTTAATAATGGCGTTGAATAAACCTACAGCGGCGCTATAGCTGAAATCCGATTCAAGAATTCCTTTCCGGTAAACGAATGTACCGATAACGTCTGCTGTCTCATAGGTGGTGCTGTTGTAGAGCAGCAGGATCTTATCTGTACCAACCGTCATGAAATTCCCAATCTGGAGAATGAGCAGAATGATAACGGTAGGCATAATGCCAGGGAGCGTGATGTGGAACGTCTGCTTCCATCGGCTTGCACCATCGACTTTTGCCGCCTCATACAACGAAGGATCGATACTGGACATGGCTGACAAATAAATGATCGAACCCCAACCGATGTTCTGCCAAATCCCGGAGGAGATGTAGAGTGTCCGGAACCATCCGCTTTCCTGCAAGAATGCGATCGGTTCTACGCCGAACACAGAGGACAACACATTGTTGATCAGCCCGTCTCTTGCGAGAAAATCGATCATCATCCCCGAGATGACTACGATGGAGATGAAGTGCGGCATGTAAGTAATCGTCTGCACGGCCCGCTTGAACATGGCGCTGCGCAATTCGTTAAGTAGCAGAGCTAGTATGATGGATGCTGGAAAAGCGAACAGAAGGTCGTAGAAGCTTAGCAGCAAAGTGTTGCGCAACAGCCGCCAGAAATAATAGCTATGGAAAAACTCTGTAAAATGATGAAAGCCTACCCAAGGACTGTCCACAATACCTAGCCCTGGCGAAAAGTCTTTGAAAGCGATTTGCAAGCCATACATAGGCGCATAATAGAACACAAGATAGTATGCCACAACTGGCAGCAGCATGAGGTAAACGTATTTGTTGAGGATGAAATCGCGCTTTGTCCGATATTTGAAGCTATTCTTGTCTACCGGAGGCTTCGGTGATCTCATCTCTTCCTTCAACACTGCGGACATCACAAGCCCTCCTGTCTGTCTGTTTCATCTTGATGTACGGAACCGGAAAGGTGGGGGCGGCTTGCCCTAACATACTGTTCAGGAGCAAGCCGACCGACCTTGATTTTCCCGGGGCCTCCGTAAAGTAATCGGAATATGCTTCGGAGCTTAACGTCACTTTGTGGGGTGAATTCCCGGGGGAATGAATTTATTTCCGTGCGTTATAGCGGTCCAGGGCGGCTTGACGTGCTTTCACAGCTTCGTCGATGCCCATACCTTTGATCGTCTGTACGAATTTATCGAAGTTCGCGATCGGCTCAGCGCCCATGATGAATTTGTTGATCATTTCATCGCGGTACGTCTTCACGTCATTCATGATTGACGAAGTCTTGGAGCTCTCTTCGGAAGTCAGCGTAATTGGCGGCATTTGCTTGGAATGATCAGCGGCCATCCAGGCTTTCTGAGCGTCACGCTGCTCTGGCAATGTGAAGTATTGCTCAATGTAGCGCTTGTCTTGCACGATTGGACCGCTCCAGTTCGCAATGAAGTATTGCGCCATCGCCTGCGTGATAGGAAGCTTATTCGGATTGTTCAGAATGGTGTCGGTATACTTGGGATAGCCGTTCTCCATCTTGTAGCTCTGGCCCTCTACACCGAAGTTGAACAATAAGCTGCCTTCTTGACCGTACTTGTAATCCAACCATTTGATAATTTGTTCCGGGTTCTTAGCCGTTGACGAGATCGCCGCACCAACCCCCGTGAACGGATACGTATATTGGCCGAGCGCTTTATCACCTGTTTTCAGCACCGGATAGGTGGTCCCCACAATGGACACTTTCGGATCGGCAGGTGTCATTAAGGACATGTATCGTCCTACACCGCTTCCTGCATAGGCGGAGAACGAACCGAGTTGATTGTTCGTTACTTTGGCGTCCTTCAGCTTGCCGTCTGTTGTGGCGTAGTCTTTGTCCAGGAGCCCATCCTTGTACCATTTGGCCATGGTCGTCAAATATTCTTTGAATTGTGGATCAAGCGGGCCGTATTTCACTTTGCCGCCTTCCTGATAGAAGTCAGCTGTAATGCCGTAAGCGCCCACGAACATGTAGTTCAAATCCATCTCATTGTCTGGCTTAATCGTGAACAAGTAAGGGATTTCGTCCTTCTTGCCGTTGCCGTTAGGATCTTTATCACGGAATGCAGTCAACACCGTCTCCCACTCGGCAATCGTTGTAGGCGGTTTCAGTCCGAGCTTGTCCAGCCAATCCTTGCGGATAGCGGGTCCATTCACGCTTGATAATTGCTCGTCACCCAACAAGAACGGCATTACATAGATGTTGCCTTCGTCGGTCGTGATCATCTTACGGAATTCCGGTTTCTCTTTGAGCACTTTGGACAAGTTCGGCGCGTATTGGTCAATCAGCTCGTTCAGGCGAATGATCCGCTTCTCCTTAATGAGGCTGTCTGCTCCCTTAGGAGCGTTGCCCCAACCATACTCAATGACATCCGGCAGCTTGCCGGAAGCGAGCATCAGGTTGAATTGATCTTTCTCTTGTCCGGTTGGCGGGTGTTGGAACTCCACCTTCGTTCCAGTCTTCTTCTCCAATTCTTTGTAAGCGGCGATTTCATTGTAGCTCTTCATCGTAGCGGCCACGTTCGGGTTCAAGGAAACCCAGTATGAGATTGATTCCGGATACTTCACATCTTTAGTAGCTTCTGCACCAGGCGTGCCTGTAGTTGTTTTCGGTGTTTCGGTTTTCGTGCCGCACCCTGCGACTAATGTTGCGAGCAACGCGGTAGATAGGACGGATGTTGTAAGCACTTTCATTCTTTTCACCATAAGTTGTTGACCCTCCTGTAGAAAGTTTTATCTCACACATTCACCTTAAATGTAAACCCCTCAAGTTGAAACCTTCGGCTTGCCGAAAGGGCTATCAGGCCTTAAGATTCGGGGCTATCCGATTTTATAGTGAGCTATCCGCACGTAAGATTATGCCCTCATTCTTCCCGCTTGAAGCTCTGATAATACGAAATATTTCGACAAAACGGCAGCAGCCAAAGTAGATAGTCCTGCCTTGAAGGAAGCTGCAGATTACTGCCGGTAGTATGTGGTTCATGGCGACTTGGTTCGCTTAGCCAGTCCATAGTCTTGATAGCCGAGCCGCGATGGACGATCAGGATATGACATGCAGAAGATGAGCAAGCTGGAGCAACAGGCATATTCATCAGATGGCGGGATGTTCTGGAGATGAAAGGAATTGGAATCTTGCTTTCATTCCCGCCCCATGCACCAAACTGAATGCACACATCAAGGACCTGACTGGAGTGCTTCCGGTCAGGTTTCTTTAAAAGATTCAGAAAGTATAACTTCGCTGATTGTTCATCTTCTCGATAAACACACGGCGTCAAAGGATGCAGTTAAGCGTTATCCTTGCGATATGAAAGTTTAAGTTTTCGGTGTTCTAGGGAGTCTGGAAATTGCTTGCCTCGAAGGACACAATAAAGCTGGAATGAGCTGAATAAATGGGTTCAGTCGAGATTCGGGAAGTGGTACATGTAGGGGCAGGGAGGCGATTGTTGTAGAGCTCATTCGTACAAATCCTGCAAAAATACAAAAATACAGGATTTTTGATCCTTTTGACTCCGAAAGTTCCAAATTGTTGCGAAAGCTCCTAGGCAGTTTTTCTTGAATTAGAAGAAGAGGCCACATGGAAGACGTAACTCCTTGAAGGAAAGAAGAACAAGAGAGGGCAGATAGAGGGAGTGGAGAAGCGTCAGCGTTCGCCTTTGAAAAATTGTGCTACCCATAACCAATACCAATCCAGAGCACAAGATTTCAACAGAGGTCGTAACCCCTCTGCCTGCCCTCCACACGCGCCAAACTGAACGCAACGACCAAGAACCCGGCCACTGGCCGGGTTCTTCTTAATAAAGAAAACTGAAAATGCTGCCTCAGCTCCCCGAAAGCTATATGTCGGGGAGGGTGAGAGGATAGCTTATGATCAGGCTGACTCCTGTTGCAGTAACACTTCTACTCGCGCTTCAATACGTTCCATGAACTTGTCATACTGATGCAAGCCTTCTTGATGATAACGGGCAATCCAGGCACTCCAATCCCCGACGATCTCCTGTGTCTCGGACATGATCTTCTCCTTGGACCAGTCCGGATAGAGCGCCTTGATCCAGGCCAGGCCGAATGAGATGTGACCGGACTCATCGGCCCAGTCGTAGTCGCAATCCTGGGACCCCTCGAAGTCGTTATGCTCTGCCAACACCTGCTTCATCCTTGCTTTATTCAGCGGTCCTTTCTGTTCCAAGCCGTGCAGCAGCAGTAATAGGCTGCCGAGTCCGCGATCACTGTACGTTCTCCAGTGGTCCGGTACCATCGGATAATCGATTCCGATACGGAAGCCCATAGAAGCAAGACGTTGCTCGCCCATCATGGCGTGGCGCATCTCATCATAGCACCAGCGGGCTGCATTGAAGTACAGGTGCCAGGGCATATTCTTGTATTCCCAGATGAGGGCGCAAGGCGTCTCCGCTGCCCATACCTCGTTCACATGATCAATGGCGATCCAGATGCGACGCTCAATCATATTATTCGGCGATCGAGGTGGCACTTGCATGATGGCAGGTTCCCATGACGGCTCCCGCCCGCCTTCGGATGGAACATGGTAATCAGGACGGGAGAAGTAAGCTTCGAAACCACTCGTACCAGGGTCATGATCAGGTCCTTCGATTCCGCCGCAAGCGGACATGAGGTTGGTCATCGTAGCCATTTCTTCTGAGGATGATGAGAGATTCGTTGCCAACACAACCGCTTCATATTCAGCAAGCTCCAATTCCAACTCAGGCACAATTCGGGATAAATACGTATGGGATGGTGCGTCGTCTAATGGATCGCTCTCCAACAAATACGTGCGGAAAGACGCCAAGAGTGCGGGTTTGATGACGGCGTACACGTAAGTAAGGAATTCGCCGTCCGAAGCAGCGGTTGGCAGCTTGTCGAGCACGCGGATCAGTTGTCGGTCCGAGTCCTCGTCGACGTCAACGCGAGGGTAACGGAGCTCAAGCGCTCGTGCCCGCAGCCAATCCGCGTGAGCAGCATCGAGCCAGATGTGCTTCGCCAGCATCTTCTTGGCTGGCCACGACTGCATCTTCACCATATACCCGGCCATCCCTCTCATGGATTCCTTGACAATTCGGTAGTAGCGGCGCATCATTTCGCTTGCGGTATTCACATCTCTGAAAATAACTTTCCATTCAGTAGAGCTCAGCGGTTGCATGGCATGGACCTCCTTATGAAATATAGGCTTTCATCTCTCGGTGAGATGATTCATACTGAAACTATAGCAACAATGCGGAAAGGTGGAAATGTTTAACGTGACCAAGTTGATGGACTATACGATCAGTTCGCAACCATTACGGATCGCTGGCTTGATGGTTGATAATTCGAGGCTCCGAATCACGAGCCTACACATTTCGCAGATCGGTCATCTGCCGGGACGTAAGATAAGAAGAAGCAGATCGACATTCGATAGCTGGGCAATCGCGTATATTGCCGGTGGGCGAGGGACGTTGTGCATAGACGGAGGTCCCGTGCAAACGCTGATCGAGGGGGCAATATTCTTCGTATACCCCGGCGCAGAGTTCAGTTATGGTCCGGATGAGGGTGGAACATGGGAGGAATATTACATCAGGTTCGCTGGTACTCGTGTGGAGGAGTGGATTGCGAGTGGATTGGTCGTGAGGGGGTATGCGGAGCATGTCGTCCCGGACGAGCGTTATGAGCATAAGTTGGCGACGATGTTCATGCTTCTGGAGAGCGGCATTGCGGATCAAGCGGACCAGGCTTCCTTGCTGTTAGAATCCCTGCTGCTCGAATTGGCGCTAGCCCGATCCGCCAAGGGTGCAACTCGGAAGGGGGTGGTGTATAACTTGCTGGATGATATGATGAGTCGGCTGTACGAACCGTTGAATGCGGCCGTGATCGCCGAGCGCAACCATATTTCTGTACCCACATTGCGGCGGTTAGTGAGCAAGCATACCGGCTATTCGCTTCATGAGTATGTGCATCGATTGAAGGTAGCGGAAGCGAAGAAGCTGCTGCTTACGACAGATATAAGTGTGAAAGAATGCGCGCGCCAGCTGGGATACGATGATCCGCTATACTTCTCTCGAATCTTCAAAAAGTTGGCAGGGGTGTCGGCTAGCGCGTTCCGAACGAGCATCTAGCTTGGGAAGTTCGCTAATCATCCACAGCAACGACAGATAAATGAGCCGGATGATTTGTACAACTGGGTTTCAGCACTGCGCTTCCCGTGGACGTACAATAGAAGATAGTCCAACGGTGAAGGAGTATGATGAAGATGAAGCAGAAATTTGCCGCTCAGCTATACACGCTGCGCAATGAATTAGAGAAAGATTTTCCCGGTGTCCTCCGTGATTTGAAGCGAATGGGGTGGGCCGGTGTTCAAATATCAGGGCTAAGAGGCTATACGGCACAGGAGATTGCAGCGGTATTGAAGGAAACCGGGCTGGGCACGGCAGGCATCCACGTCAGCATCGACCGGCTTCGGGATGAGCTCGACGTCGTGCTTGAAGAGGCGAGACTATTCAACACGAAGGATATAGTGTGTCCTTACTTGCCAGAGAATGTACGGAATGCGGAAGGCTATACGGCAATTCGTGCTGAATTGAATGAGGTTGCAGCGAAGATCGCGCCGCAAGGGTTCCGGGTCAGCTACCACAACCATGCGTTCGAATTCGATACCGAAGTGAACGGAATGAATGCTATGGCGTACTTGCTGGAACCAAGCGTCGACAATGCGGTGCTGGCTGAGATCGACGTGTTCTGGGTGAAGAAGGGCGGCCTCGATCCGTTAACCTTCATCCAGCCTTACGCGAACCGGATGCCGATTATCCACTTGAAGGACATGTCGGCAGATGAGCACGAGACTTATGCTGAAGTCGGCACTGGCCAGATCGACTTCGCGCCGATCCTGCAATGGGGCGAAGCGAATGGGGTGGAGTGGTACGCAGTGGAGCAGGACGTCTGCCCAGGCAATCCAATGGACAGCCTGCAGATCAGCTTGAACAACTTGAACAAGCTGGCTGAGCAGTTGGGGTAACATCAAATATCAGTAACTGTTCCTTAGGATTACTCGAGTATGTCAATTGCCTCTAGACCCTTCATCCCTATTATTGGGGGTGGAGGGTCTTCTCATATTCCCCAAATATATTACCCTGCTGCTGCTCATGCGCAACTTCTTCCTGAGCATTCCGATGGAAATATCCGAGTCGGCGCGGATGGATGGGGCAGCGAAGTACACGCTCCAGCTAGCGCTCAAATCGCTGATCGTCGACTCGGACGGAACGTCCAGCAATTCGTCGTGACGACGAATGTACGAATGGCGGGCATTCTTATCGCGCTTATTCCACTTGTTATCATTTATCCGTATGTTCAGAAATATTTTGTAAAAGGGATCATGGTAGGTGCTAACAAGGAGTAAGGGGGACAAGTAAATGAGCGCAAGTAATGAAGTCATCACGATCAAACGCATGATTCGGTCGGAGGAGCGAAGCCGATACATCGAGATTCCGTTCGAGATGCCGGCAGGGGTCGAGACGCTGCATGTCGATTATAAAGTGAAATCTCAGGGTAAGCCCCGAGCGGTAATCGACCTCGGTGTTCGGGACGGGGACCGGCTGCGTGGTTGGAGTGGCGGTGCCCGTACCAACTTCACGATTGGCCGGGAGAAGGCGACGCCAGGTTACTTGCCGGGCGAGCTGGCGAGTGGAAGCTGGGCGGTCGTGCACAATGCGTACAAGGTACCGGATTCCGGCTGTACCGTGACTGTTACGATTACGTTGACATTCGAGACGCCGCGCTGGTTGAAGGGCGACTTGCATTCGCATACCGTTCATAGTGACGGTAGTTTCACATTGGAAGAGAACGCGGCGATTATGGAACAGCTAGGGTGCGATTTCATCGCTATGACGGATCACAATACGATCAGTCAGAACTTGGTGTATCCCCGCACGACTGATATCGTGATGATTCCTGGCATGGAGTTCACGACGAACTTCGGCCACAGCAACTTCCTGGGTGTGGCCGACCCTTGCAATGACTTCCGGGTAACTGGTGTCGCAGACGTGCATGAGCGCTTGCGTGTCGCTCGCGAACGCGGAGCGCGAATCGTCTTGAACCATCCCCATTGCGATTATTGTCCATGGGAATGGGGCTTCGACGTCGACCATGACTGGGTCGAGGTGTGGAATGGCCCGTGGACGGATCGGAACGCGGCCACGCTCGCTTGGTGGCAGGAGCAACTCGCCTCCGACCGACGGCTCGTGGCTGTGGGCGGCAGCGATGTGCACCGCCCGCATCCTTACGTGCGGCATGCGATGCCGTGCACGTGGGTGCTGGCGACGTCCCGGACGGTGGACGGCATCTTGCATGGCATCGGGCAAGGTCACGTCGTCGTGACGTATGCGCCCGATGGTCCATTTGTGGAGCTGCGTTGCGGCTCCTACGGGGTAGGCGATGCGGTGCCGGAGTCGGTCACCGGTACGGATCGGGTCGTCCAACTGCAGGCGGAGCGTCTGTTGGTGGGCGATCACATCAAGGTGATCAGCGCGCGCTGCGTGGAGTCGGAGGTCACGATCGAGCAGGATGGCAAGCTGGAGTTGAGCATTACGCCTGCGGAGGGGAAAGGCTTTTTGCGCGTTGAGATATGGCGGCACTTCGATATCGTTGATCAGAAGCTTATGGCGGCATTGACGAACCCGATCTATTTGGATTGAATCGATCTATTCGAGCGGACTGTAGGTGATCGGGTTCGACAACACGATTCTCGCAACGATCATCGACCCGCCGCTTACGACGATCGCTCAGCCGATGCAGGAGATCGGTCGTCGGGTCGTCGACCTGATTATTCAGGAGATGCGAGGCAAGAAGACGCAGAAGCAGCGGGTTCTGCTGCTGCCGGAGCTTGTCGTGCGCGGCTCGACTGGGCTGGTGTGAGGGAGGGCTACATCAAGCGTGATGTCAATATCAAAAAGCCGATGATCGAGAACACTACACCCATGACCCGATTTAGGATTAATACAGCGTCAGATGGTTCGGCATTTTTGAATTTCCACCCTTCCGACATATACCAAGTTGTCCTTGGCGATACGGCGCCTATGATCCCGATAATGATGAACAGTAACCCGAACAAAGGTAACATCCAATCGCCTCCACTTTTAATCTATATATGTAAATACGCAGGAGTGCGACATCTGTCTCGCTGAGCCCATCAATAGGTTTAGTTATAAGGCTTGCCGTAAAGTGTCTGATAGCCCATATGCTTTTTTGCAGCGACTTCCTGGATACGTTCCAGTAAATCGTATTCCAGGCGTATGGAAATCGTTTTAGTTCGACCGGATCGGCGTGGAAGATCATCTTTAATAACCGAGCTTTCAAGCAATTCCTCACTCATGGTGTGTGTTGCCCAGAATGCAGCCGCTTCTTCTTCGGTCATATGGGCTGGGATTTCATCATTTTTGTTAAAAGTTTTCATCTCTTTGCCCTCCTAAAGCGTTTCGAAGAAACGCACATCGTAAGCATAAGCTTGTTGTAAAAAAGTTATGACCGCTATGTGCATCAAATGGCAAACGATAATCATCCCAGAAAGCCTCTTCAGCTTCTTCTGGATATACGGAATGTCTACATTTTAATCCTCAAAATCAATTAACAACAGAGTTGCATACGATTCTTTACCCCGAATTGAATTAGCAGTCGCTGCTTGGAAGAGCGACTGCTATTCATACTTGCGATATTGATGAGGCATTCCGAGTTTTGATGATATTCAAGGGAGGGAGCACCCCCTCATAATGAAGACTAAGCAAGGCCAGGCATGTGGGGAGGGAACAAGGATGACGAGCATCTTCGTGGTTGACGACGAGCCGATTATAGGAATCGGACTGAAGGCGCTGATTATGGAATACAACCGGATCAGCGAGATTCACACGTTCACAGACAGTGTTGTCGCCTTATCGCACATTATAGTAAGTCCACCTGATATCGTGCTGACCGATATTCGCATGCCTCGCTTGGACGGTCTGGAGCTATGCCGCCATATTCAGGAGCATAGGCTGTCCACCAAGGTCGTGGTCCTATCTGGACACTCGGATTTCTCTTATGCGCAACGAAGCATGTCCTACGGAGTGAAAGAATACTTGCTGAAGCCGGTCACGGAGATCGAGCTGTATCCCGTGCTGGATAAGTTGCTGGCAGAGCGAATGGCGCCAGTCGTATCGTTCTCCCGGTTCGAGCAATGGATCGATCAACTGGAAGAAGCGGTATGGATGATGGAGCAAGCTCGTGCGGACGAACTGCTGATACAGGGGCGGACGGAGTTATTCGCGGGTGAAGCGGATGTGCAGCTGCGCCAGCGAGTGTTCGACGGAATTGTGCTGCTGGCCCGCAAGCTGAATGCCAGAAGCATCCAACAATTTCAGACGAAGACGCTGCTAGAGAAGTACGCGGCGCACACCATTACGTACGAATGGTTCGAAGCGGAAATCGCTGCATGGATGAAGCAATTGGGCGAATACCGCAATCACGAACGGATCAATGTACTGGAGACGGCTCTGCAGTATATCGATGCGCATCTGTTCGAGGAAGAGCTTACGCTGGATAAAGTGGCGGAGCGATTAGGCATGACGCCAACGTATTTCAGCCACTATTTCAAGAAGAAGACGAATGAGAACTTCGTACAATACCGGCTGCGCAAACGAATCGAACGGGCGAAGCAGCTGTTGGCCATTCCGCATCACAAAATCATCGATATCGTGACTGAGGTCGGTTACGACAGTTATCCGCATTTCACGAGAATATTCAAGAAAGCGACAGGGTACTCCCCAACCGAATATCGCGGTCTGCTGGGGATCAAATGAAAAACAGCCTGGGGCGCAAGGTTTATGTATACTTCGTCATTATTATTACGTTGACACTGATGACTGTGGGGATAACCGGCTATTGGCGATCCTCGAAGGAATTGGAGAACCAGTACAAGGATCTGCTCACGCAAATTGTCGATAACGTTGTACACGAGACCGATTTGTTCTTGAAAAACTATGAGCGTGCCACGGTATCGATCCTGACGTCCCCCTTAGTGAAGGAAGCGCTGGATCTTCCGCGCAATGCGGTACCGAGCTTCTATATCTCGGAAAATGCGATCAAGACGGGGGTGTTCCAGCCGGTTCTGATCAATAATCCGGAAATTTCCATGACTTATATTGTGGGCTACAATGGCTTCCAAGCTACCGATTTCAACATTCATATCGTTCCGTTCAATTACAAAGGATTCGAGGAATACGTCGAGCAGTTGAAGGATGACAACGAGTTGAATGGACAACTGACGATTCAGGACTCCGGGTTTCTGGATGGACATCTCACGCTTGTGCGCAAGCTGGGGGATCGCACTTCGTCCAAGTCCTTCAAGGGCATTATGGGCTTCGAGCTGCGAATTGGGGAATTGAACACGTTATGGAAAGGCATCAAGCTGGGCAAGTCCGGTTATTTCTTCATCGTCAATGATCGCGGCAAAATCTTGTACCACCCCGATCCGGAGCGCGTCGGTAAACAACTGGACGGCATGCAATACCAAACCGTGCAGGAGAACACGAACAAAATTTTTGAATTGTCCGGTGAGCCAGAGCGCGTCTTCTTCAGCCGCAAATCCGATTACTCGGGGTGGTCGCTCGTGGCCAGTATGTCGATCAGCGAGCAGCGCAAGCCAATCTCGGACTTGCGGCAAACGACGCTCATCATCGGGATCATCACCTTGGCGCTTGCCTCCTTACTGGCGTACCGTTTCGGTCAATCGATTGTTCGCCCGGTCCGTCTGCTGCAGAGCGGAATGCGCCAGACCGAGAAGGGCCAATGGACCCGCGTGCCGCTGACCGGAAGTCGTGACGAGATGGATCAACTGATTAACAGCTACAATACGATGGTCGCCCGGCTGGAAGAGCTCGTCGAACGCGTGTACGAGACCGAGCTTCGCAATCAGGATAACTTCCTTAAGCGCCAGCTTGCCGAATTCCAATCGCTGCAGCAGCAGATTAACCCTCATTTTCTATACAACACCTTGGAGATAATTATTTGCTACGCGGTGATTCAGAAATCCAGCGAAATCAAAGATATTGTCCGCTCGCTTTCTTACATGCTGCGTTACTCCATCCGAACGGATCTGGAGGAGATTACCGTAGTTAACGAGCTGAGGCATGTGCTGTATTTCATGGACATTATGAAGTACCGGATACAGCGTGATTTTGAAATCGATGTGCGCATTCCTCCGGATTTGCTATTGAAGCATATGGTTCGCTTGACGCTGCAGCCGCTGGTTGAAAATGTGTTCAAGCATGCCTTCCAGCAAGGGATTAACAATACACACTCGATCACAATTGATGGTTGGGTACAGGAGTCGGACTTTTACATTACGGTGCAAGATAACGGGTCCGGCATGGAACCGACAACGCTGCAACGCTTGAATGAGCGACTGAAGTATTCCCGAGAAGAGAAGGTCAGTTCACAGCCGTCCGTTGAAGGCAGCATAGGCCTGTTGAACGTGCATAACCGGATTCAGATGGTGTTCGGGGATCAGTACGGATTGTTGGTGGACAGCGAGCGGGGACGCGGTACTAAGGTCACGATTCGAATGCCGGCCTCGAGTGCAAAAAAAGTCATAGCAGGATAATTCATCGCAATGCTCGGTACCTCCAAGTTCCTTATGATAGGGCTACACATAAAAATCAACTACATCGAAGAAGTGCTTTCGAAAGAAGGAGGGGTCAATGGGAGTAACGGCTAATCCAGCCAGACTTGAGTCGGCTGCTGTTCGCAAGAAGTTAAGCTTGGGCAACAGATTAAGGCAGAACGTGGCGAGCCGCTGGCAGCTGTATGTGCTTATGCTATTGCCGATTATGTATTTGGTCGTATTCAAGTATGTCCCGATGTACGGAGCTCTGATTGCCTTCAAAAACTATATTCCTACGAAAGGCATCTGGGGCAGTGAATGGGTAGGCATGAAGCATTTCAACCGCTTCTTCCATTCGTATGAGTTCGTCCGAATCATTCGGAATACGTTGCTTCTCAGCTTCTACAGTATGCTTGCGGGGTTCCCGTTTCCGATTGTGCTCGCGCTCGGCTTGAATTATGTCAATGTCCGGTTTTTCAAGAAGGCAGTCCAGATGATCACGTACGCACCGCATTTTATTTCCGTCGTCGTCATGGTCGGCATTATATTGCAAATGCTCGATCCGCGCGTTGGACTAGTGAACACGATTCTGAAATTCGTTGGGTTGCCTACGATCAACTTCATGGGGGATCCGAGCTGGTTCTCGCACATCTATGTCTGGTCTGGCCTTTGGCAGAATGTTGGATTCTCCTGCATCATCTATTTGGCAGCACTAGCCGCTGTTGATCCTGCCCTGCATGAAGCGGCCGTAGTGGACGGTGCGAATAAAATCAAGCGGATGTGGCATGTCGACTTACCGGGCATTATGCCAGTGGCGATCATCCTGCTTATTATGAACACGGGTCATGTGCTTGATATTGGATTTGAGAAAATATTACTGATGCAAAACCCACTGAATATGAGCTCCTCCGAAGTCATTGATACGTTCGTATACAAGGTTGGGTTGGCTTCTACAGCGATCAACTACTCGTATTCATCGGCTATCGGACTATTCAAATCCATTATCAACCTGATCCTTCTGGTGCTCGTCAATCACATAGCCAGAAGAGCGGGGCAATCCAGCCTGTGGTAGAAAGGAGAGCGCATACATGACGGGACGAATTCGAGAAAGCGCCGACGACAGGCTGTTTACGATCGTGAACACATTGATCTTGCTCCTCTTCACCATCACCATTTTATACCCACTCATCTACATTGTCAGCGCGTCCTTCAGTGATTCGAAGGCGGTCATCTCCGGTCGAGTATGGTTGTTCCCGGTACATCCGACTCTGGCTGGCTATGAAGCGGTATTCAAGCACCGGTTGTTCATGTCCAGTTTCTTGAATTCCTTGTTCTATACGACGGTCGGAACGGCGATTAACGTAGTGTTTACCCTAATGGCGGCATACCCGCTCGCTAGAAAAGATTTCATGCCCCGCAACGTGATTATGGCGTTGTTCGTGTTCACGATGATGTTCTCCGGAGGACTCATTCCGGCCTATCTGGTCGTCAAGCAACTGGGCATGATCGATACACGATGGTCGTTGATTATTCCGGGGGCGCTAGCGGTGTGGAACGTAATCATTACCCGGACCTACTTCCAGACGACCATTCCCGATGAGCTGTTGGAAGCTGCGCAGATGGATGGGTGCAGCGACTTTACCTTTGTGCGCAAGATCGTCATTCCGTTATCAGGGCCGATTATTGCGGTGATCGCCTTGTTCTATGCTGTTGGTCACTGGAACCAATATTTTAACGCTCTGCTGTATTTGAAACATCAGGAGCTGTATCCGATCCAACTGGTGCTTAGGGATATTCTGGTGCAGAACGAGATCGACGCGTCCATGATTACCGATGTAGCAGATCAAGCGGCGAGAGACGGCTTACGTGAATTACTCAAATTTTCGCTGATCGTTGTTTCCACATTACCCGTACTCATCATCTACCCATTCATACAAAGGCATTTTGTCAAAGGCATGATGATCGGCTCATTAAAGGGATAAAGGGGAAATTCGTCCATGAAAAAAAGCTTGCTCGTGTTAGTCGCGCTAACCACTTCACTTGCCTTATTTGCAAGCGCTTGCAGTAAAACGGACAGTCCGCAGGCCACGGACGCCAAGAAGGAATCGAGTAATACGGACAATGTGACGGAAGCCGGCGTATTCCCAATTACGAAAGAAAAGACGACGCTCAAAGTGATGGTCAAAGGCTCCAGCATCGTCGAGAACTTCGCTACCAACGAATTCACGAAATGGCTGGAGGAGAAAACGAACATTCATATTGAATGGGAAGTCGCTCCGGAGAAGACTTTCCAGGAGAAGCTCAACGTATCACTCGCCAGTGGCGACTATCCGGATGTATTGCTCAGCATGAGTGTCTCTCCGATTCAGCAGTCGATCTACGGTAAGGATGGTGTGTTCATTCCGCTGAACTCGTATATCGATAAGTACGGCGTTGAGATGAAGAAGATGTTCCAGCAGGTCAGCTATGTGAAAGACTTGATTACGCTGCCGGATGGCAAGATCTATTCTGTCCCTCAGGTGAATGACTGCTATCACTGCTCGCTCGGCCAAAAAATGTGGATATACAAGCCATGGTTGGATAAGCTCGGCTTGAAAGTACCTACTACGACGGACGAATTCTATGAAGTACTCAAGGCGTTTAAGGAGAAGGATCCGAACGGGAATGGCAAGGCAGACGAGATCCCGCTTGTTGGCGCAACGAACGGTCCGTCCTCCACGCTTGATCTGTTTCTGACGGGCTCGTTCCTGGAGAAGGATTTTGCCTTGAAATTCGTGAAGGACGGCAAGGTTCAAGTCGCATACAACCAACCGGAGTGGAAAGATGCCCTGAAGTATATGAACAAGTTGTATGCCGATGGCTTGATCGCTCCGCAAACGTTCACGCAGGATAGAAACCAATTGAAGCAGATGGGCATGAATCCGGACATTCCAATCGTAGGAGTCGTAGCGTCGCAGAATCAGACTGTATTCGTCGATGTGGATAACCCAAGGTTCAAGGATTTCGTATCTTTGCCACCGCTCAAAGGACCTAAGGGAGTGCGTTCTACGGCGTATAACCCGTATGCGGTGTCCAATGGCCAATTCGTCATCACGAACAAGGCGAAGAACCCGGCTGCGGCGTTCCGAATGGCGGATCTGCTGCTCTCGGAAGAGGCTACGCTGCGCAGTACACAAGGCCGACCGGATCTAGAGTGGGTACGTCCGGCACAAGGAGAGCTTGGCGTCAATGGTAAGCAAGCGATATGGAAGCCGATTGTGACATTCGGCAAGCTCCAGAACATTCACTGGGCACAAGCCGGTCCATCGCTCCGAACGAACGAATGGCGTCTGAGCGTCGCGAACGATCCGAAGAATCCACTTGAATTCCTGTTATATGATGAAACGAAACGGAACTATGAGCCTTACAAGCTGGACACAAGCAAACTCGTACCCCCGTTGTTCTTCACCAATGAGCAAGCGGAGGAGCTTGCAACCCTGGAGAAGACGATTACCGACTATAGAACTGAATTTTTCGCGAAGGCTGTTAYGGGCAATCTCGATGTTGAGAAGGAATGGAACAACTACTTGAGCACGTTGGACAAAATGAACATCAAGCGCTATCTGGAAATTTATCAGCAAGCGTATACCTTGTTCAAGACCAAGAAGTAAGGGTATAGTGTAATCCCGGCAGGGCCTTTGAATGGAGCAGCGGTACTAGTTAGCCGCCTTCATCAAAGGCTCTATTTCTTGTGGGTTGAATGCTGTGTGAATCTTATTTATGAGGCGATCCGTCATGGTATACTGAAGGAACGGTATTCCAATCTGTGGATAACGGTATTGATGAAAGGGGGCGCGAATATGCCGGATTGGTCGTATCACGGCCTGTTTCGTCCGATCTTGTTCCGTCTGCCGGCGAAGCTGGCAAGAGATGTGACATTGGGAGCGATGGGCGCTCTGTGCAAGCTTCCTGGAGGAAAGTTGATCATCCGTACGATGGGCCATATGGAGCTGTTCCCGGCTCTCGACACGACCAGATGGGGTGTGCGGTTCAAATATCCGGTCGGATTGAGCGGAGGGTTGGACGTCCATGGTACAGGTCGAGCAGCTTTGTCGCAGATCGGATTCGGGTTCATCGAGGTCGGTCCTGTTACGGTTCATGAAATCGTGGAAGGGCGGCCGATCGTACGCCATCTCGAGACAGAATCGATTGTTTATCCGGATGCCTATGCCAACGATGGAGTGGAGCGACATTTGCTTAGGTTGAGTGAAGCTGACCGTAGCGGACGTTCTTCGGAATTGCCGCTTCTGTTCCGCACCCGGCATATGCCGGGCTCCCATAGTGAGCAAGCGTTGGTGGAACAGGTCGATTTGATCACGAGATTGAACCCGTATGCGGCCGGATTTTACATAGATGGCGTCGATGACTTGTGGACGGTTGAAGCATCTGCTGCCCATATCGAACAAGTTGTACGAGAGGCCAGATTCATCTGCGGTGATGACAAGCCCTTGTTCGTCTACATTCCAGCCGACTATCCGATCGAGTGGATGCAGTCGGTATTACATTTGATCGTGGAAGAGATCGAGGGCATTGTGGTAGGTGACTCAGTTCGTACAGGAGACGGGGTAACGGTAGGACGGGATAGCCTGGCCTTATGCAAGGAGAAAATTAGCTGGCTGCGTGATGAATATGATGCAGAGTTGGGCATTATCGCCAAGGGCGGCGTCCATCAGCCGGTGGATGCATTGGAGTTGATGGGAGATGGTGGAGCAAACTATGTACAATTGCACAGTGGACTGGTGTACGCCGGTCCTGGACTGCCGAAGCGGGTCAACGAAGCGATCTTGCACGAGCGATTAAGTTATGTTGCTGAACCTCCCCCGCATTCGTTCTGGCGCAATTGGGGTTGGATGCACTTGCTCGGAATGGGGATGATTGTGGGTGGTATCATTGCCTGGATCATCGCGGCGACGTCCGTGCTGCTTCCTTATGATGAGCAATATCTGGACATGGGGCGCGAAGTGCTGTCTAGCCATAATGGGCACCTGCTGCCGTTCATGTCGCACGACCGCATTACGCTCGCCGGCACGATGATCTCGATCGGTGTGCTGTACTCCCAACTGGCGACCTACGGAATGCAGTACAACTTGCACTGGGCGAGAACCGCAGTCATTGCTTCAGCAGTTGTTGGGTTTCTCAGCTTTTTCTTATATTTGGGGTACGGGTATTTCGATCCACTGCACGCATTGGCCGCCATTATTCTATTTCCCATGTTTCTGCTCTCTCTGCGCGGCATCCGGGACAATCGTCCACTGCAGCAGGATCAGCCCAATCTGCGCAATGACCGATTGTGGTACCGCGCGCAATGGGGCCAACTTATGTTCGTTCTGCTCGGATTTGCCTTGGCTATTGGTGGCATAGTGATTGCTACCGTTGGGGTCACGCAGGTGTTCGTTCCGCAAGATTTGACATTCATGGGCACGCATCATGAGCAACTGGATCAAGTGAATCCCAAGTTGATTTCATTGATTGCGCATGACCGTGCGGGCTTTGGCGGAGCGCTGTTCTCGGATGCCATCGCAATATTGGCCGCAGCCCTGTGGGGAATCCAGCAAGGACAGCGGTGGTTATGGTGGACGTTCCTCATCGGCGGATTGCCTGGATTCGCCGCGGGCTTCAGTGTGCATATGGCTATCGGTTACACGGATTTCATTCATTTGCTGCCTGCTTATTTCGCCTTCGCTTTGTATGTGGCCGGGTTAATATTGTTGTATCCTTACTTACACACGCCAGCAGCTTCTGTTCGGGCGGGAGAGCGGAAAGTCCGGCGTTGATAACCCTATTAATGAATTTATGTTCACGGATTTGCTTTCGTCGGACAGACTCCTAGGAGGAGAATCGCAGGCTGAAGCGAATTGTACTAGGGTGTATGCATCTAACGTAAACGAGGCTGTCGATTAACTGTGAACAAGAGGAGTGGAGAGTGAAAAAGAGGACCCTGGCGAGTTTTGGCTTGAACCTCCATACCGCGGAATCTCTTATATAATCAAGGGAGGTTCAAACAAGATGTTTGAAACCCGGGGCCCCCACAAAGTACTCGGAAATACTACAGAGCTTTCCTTCACTTTGAGGGGATGACTAAGGGTCCTTTTTCACTTGGAACGGCCGTCTTAGCCTCCATCCACAGTTAATCGACAGCCTTATAGACGAGGCTAGATAGGGTGGGTTTGCGAACATGCTGGAGAGGGGTATAGAGAAGTTGGTTACACAGACACATACGAGTTGGCTGGCATTATGGGAACAAGGCGCTCCGTTCAGCAAGGGTGATGGAGGAGCGGAGGATTGTCCGGCCTTGAAGTTGTTTCTATTGGATCGTCCCGACGAGCAGCCATCGGGTTGCGTTGTCGTCTGTCCCGGTGGGGCCTACGGGATGCGGGCTGATCATGAGGCTGATCCGATTGCTCGCTGGTTGAACCGGATTGGACTCAGTGCTGTCGTATTGCGATATCGGGTCTCGCCCTACCAGCATCCATGCGCGTTGCTTGATGCACAGCGTGCCATTCGTTACGTACGGCATCACGCCGGTGCATGGAATATCGACCCGAATCGGGTCGGAATATTAGGCTTCTCGGCGGGCGGCCACCTGGCTTCCACGACAGCCGTTCACTATGACAGCGGGGAGCTGGAAGCGGCCGATCCGATTGATCGCCACAGCAGCCGTCCGGATGCGCAAGTGCTCTGTTACCCGGTCATCACGATGGGTGAATTAGGTCATAGCGGTTCATTGCACAATCTACTTGGTTCGGAACCAGACGAAGCGCTTGTGGAATGGCTGTCAACTGATAAGCAGGTTTCGTCGAATACACCTCCGGCGTTCATCTGGCATACGGCTGACGATGAGGCTGTCCCGATGGAGAATGCTATGTTGATGTCGTTGGCCCTGTCCGCGAAGCGCGTATCTCACGAGTTGCACATGTTCGAGAGCGGCAAGCACGGGTTGGGGCTGTCCGAAGGTCAGCCGGATGTAGGCGAGTGGACACAGCTCTGCGAGCGCTGGTTGAAGCGCCAGGGAATGATTAAGTAACGTTTGCGAAATGATAGCCAAATAAGCAAGGTTTCCTCATAGAGGTTCATTTGCTAGCCATTTGCTCCCCTGTATAATTTTAAGCGGAGAAAAAACTAGCCTATTTGGAGGGATTTCAATGAAACAAGATAAAATTGGATTACAGCTGTATACGATTCGGGAGAACATGGCACAAGATTTCCAGGGATCGCTGCGTCGTGTGGCAGAGATCGGCTATCATGGTGTGGAGTTCGCGGGTTATGGCGGCATTGCTGCAGAAGAGTTGAAGGGATTGCTGGACGAGCTTGGTATGATCTCAATCGGTAGCCATGTTGGTATGGGACGACTGCGGGACAATCTGGCTGAGGAAATTGAGATCAACCGGATCTTGGGCAGCAAGTATATCATTTGTCCTTACTTGGGCGACAGCGACCGCAGCAGCGAAGCGTTCGCCAAGCTCATTCCGGAATTCGAGGAAATCGGTCGTCAAATCAATGAGAACGGCATGATCTTCGCTTATCACAATCATGCGTTCGAATTCGAATCCAAGCTCGGCGGGGAGTATTTGTTCGACGCGCTATTCTCACAGACGAGCCCAAGCGCTCTACAAGTTGAGCTGGACTTGGGTTGGGTGCAGTATGCGGGTCTGTCCCCGCTTGATTATATCGCGAAGTACAGCGGACGATTGCCGCTGCTGCATCTGAAGGACTTCCGGCAAGCCGCTGGCGGAGGTGCTATCGATACGGTTGAGATCGGCAAGGGCGATCTCAACATTCCTGCGGTTATTACCGCCTCACGTGAAGCCAAGGTCGATTGGCTGATCGTGGAGCAGGACCGCTGCAATCAGAATCCGCTCGACAGCGTGGCGGAGAGCTTCCAGTGGCTGCAGGCCAACGGTTTCGCCTAACGGTGCAGCCACCGCGGACCCAGTGCGGCGACTAACGACCGCCGCACGCTGGCTCGCGGCAGCGCTCGCGAGCGCGACGTTGCTCGCGGGTTGCGGCACCCGCGAGCCCCAGGCGCCTGGCGGCGCACAGCCGGTCGCGGCGCTGACCGCTACTGAGGCGCCGCCAGCGGCAGCGCCGCCGCCCGGCGGGCACGCGCCAGGCGCCGAGCCGGTCGCGCCCGTCGCGGC
>NZ_JBFUIX010000061.1:0-42013 GCF_056401635.1 Paenibacillus sp. P4_E11
TATATGGATATTAACCCCTGCCAGGATATAAATGAAGCTATGGAAATTATCCAATTCCATATTAATGACACAGGCTGTCGTTGGGGAGTGTTTGATAGAACGGATAATAAACTAATCGGGACATGTGGTTTCCACTGTTGGACAACGAAGAATGAACCGAAGGCTGAGATTGGTTTTGATCTATCTAAGTCCTTCTGGGGAAAAGGGTTGATGAATGAAGCCATTCAGCCCATTATGGAGTTCGGCTTTAAGTATATGGGACTGGAGATCATTGAAGCAACTGTAGACCCTAAGAACGTGAAGTCGATCCAATTATTGAATCGATTGGGCTTTAATCGGTCAGAGGAATTATTGAACAATTTACTGTATTTCTATATCAATATACGGTCAGATACGGAGGGGTGAGGAAATGGATTGTGAACAAGTAATCAAACGTACAAAGCATTTTGATGTACAACGTATTGCAGATGGAGTTTATGCTGCAATAGCGAACGAAGGTACTGGTGCAGTGGCTAACGCAGGATTTGTAGACCTAGGAGAATCCGTACTAGTATTCGATTCCTTCAACACCCAACAGGCTGCATCAGAGCTTCGTAACGTAATTGGTCAACTTATCGGGAAACCCGTCTCCTATCTGATTAACAGTCACTGGCACGGAGATCATATTCGAGGCAACCAAGTGTTTCGAGATGTAACTATTGTAGCAACCGAATGGACAAAAATCATTATGCAGGAGCAACATCCTGCGAGAATTGTGGAACAGCGTGCAAATCTCAATAAACTATGTACCTACATCCAAGAACTAGAACAACGTAAGTTATCAGTTGACGAAATGCAGGGGGGACAATTAACACAACAGATTTCCTTTCTAAAAGAACTTGAAATTTCACTACCAAACTTGGAATTGACTTTACCCAATGAGACGTTTGAATCGGAATGGTATTCACAAGAAACAAAACGAAGAGTGGAGTGTCATACGCTTGGGGGCGGGCATACCACGTCTGATTCCTTGCTGTATGTTCCAGAAGCGTACGTATGTTATGTAGGGGATTTGGTCGCCGTTAATAATCATATGTTAATTGTGGATGGAGACATTCGGAGCTGGATATCCATTCTCAACGAACTAACTAGTTGGGAAATCGAATACGTCGTGCCTGGTCATGGACCAGTGGGTGGTAAGGAATGGATTACACGAGCAATAGAGTACCTGAGTGATTTGCTTGAAACAGCCGAAACACTTAGAGCCAAGTCAATTACTGCAGCCCAACTCAATGAAATTGATGTACCCGAGAGGTATAGACATTGGGCTGCTCGTGAGGTTTACGTGAAAAATGTAAAACATTTGGTCAGTCAATAGCAACAGGTGATTGAATTGATAACCAAAAACTAGTTTTCTGATAATCAGGAATCGCCCTGCCATTATCGGCGCGCACTGTAAGTCGTATCGAGCAAGTGGGCGGTACTCGTCTTCTATGAGTTGGAAAGCGGAGCCAAACGTTATTCCGATCTGAAACGGCAAATTGAGAGCGTCACCCAAAAAATGTTAACCCAGACGCTTCGCCAACTGGAGAGGGACGGACTCGTGCAACGCACTGTTTATCCAACAGCCCCCCCCTTCCGTCGAATATGTGCTTACCGATCTTGGCAGAACCTTGATTGAACCGATGAGTATACTCCACAAATGGACAGACTCACATTATGATTCGGTTTTGCGTGCAAGAAAGGCGTTTGATCAGGCGAGCTCGTAAACCGGGTTATTGCAGCGTTCGGAGTTCCCTGCGGATCAATTCGTACACATCGTTCCCATCTGCGAACACGTCCGTCATCGCATAGAACAAGTGGATCATTCCCGGATATCGCTTTAACGTAACTTTCACGCCGCTTTCGATCATTTTGTGCGCATAGCGTTCGCCTTCGTCGCGAAGCGGATCGTATTCAGCCGTGACGACCAGAGCAGGCGCAACGTCTGCAGTTTCTCCGAACAGCGGCGAAGCGAGCGGATTTTCCCGGCTCCATTGTCCCAAATAATGGCCGGCACAGCAGTCCAGAAGCGCTTTGGTCAAGAAGTAACCGGTACCGTAATTCTCTTTCGATTCATATTCGCCGGACCAGTCGGTCAATGGGCACAGCAGGATTTGATAAGCGATGTTCGGGACTCTATCTTTGCCGGCCTTCTGTGCCACGACAGCAGCGAGATTGGCTCCGGCGCTTTCACCCGACACGATAATGCGCTCCGGATCCAAACCCAGTGACTCTGCATGCTCGCCCAGCCAAGCCGCTGCAAACAGGGCTTCCTCGACTGGAACCGGGAAAGGGTGCTCGGGCGATAACCGATAATCGACGGATAAGACGGCACAGCCGCTAATCGCGGCAAGCTTGCTGCACATCGGATCATACTGTTCCATCGTGGTGAAGACGAAGCCTCCTCCGTGGAAGAACAGGATGACGGGGAGGGAGCTTTCATCCGATGGCCTGTAGAGCCGTGCGGTGAGCGGTCCGTGCGGACCATTCCATTCGAACGTATTCGTATCCGCAAGCTCATAGGTTTCCGAAATCGCTGTAGCGATGACGGCTTTTCTCATTTCCTCCGGCGTCAGCATATGCAACGACGGAAATTTCGCGGCTTCCTCCAAAAATACTTTGGTTTGCTCAGGCATGGCCATAAGTGTCAGCTTCCTTTCTTTATTGTGTTCTTTTGGAATTTGTCGACTGACGCCTTGCAGAGTTCGCGCTCACTTGCACTTATTGAGGCGATTGATGATAATCCATTCCGAAATGGCAAAATTGACGACCAACCCGACCCAAATATTGACTTCCAACACATGCTCCAGAATCGCTGGAACACCTTGGAACGGCTCGTTCCGATGCCCCGCGATATACACCAATATGCATAACGGCGTCACGAGGCGCGCGCTGGCTGCGACGAGGGTCAAGGCGTAATTGCGGGTCATCCACACGCCGTGGGCGTCGAATTGCTTGCGCCGGGCGGCCGAATATCCCTTCCATCCGGTAAAGAGCCATAATGCCACCAAGGTCAAAAAAGCCATTTGTCGAATATAGCTTTCCGTGTACATTCCGACGACGAGCCCAGAAACGCTGCCGACGGCCACGAAGGTTAGATAAAACCGCCCGACCATACGGTGAACGTGCGGCCGTTTGGCCCGCAGGCTGGGAAGAAATTGTAGCCATCCGACAAGCAGGGCGAAAAGCGACATGAAAATATGAAGGAGCAGCAGCGGGTAATGCAAGCTGAACGAATCGTCGATCGCGACCCGACTGTCCCCGGGATCGAATAAGAAGTACGGGTACACGGCAAATCCGGCGGCGATTAACGTAAGCGCGACGATGACTTTCCAGCCGGTCCGGACTTTGCGCTCCCCCGTCATCCTCTTCCCTCCGCTGTTGCCTATAGGAGCTATCGACACCCGTTCTTTGGACATCATGAAGATCGCGACAGCAGCCAGCACGGCCGGGATTAACGCCCACAAGAACGTGCGCGATATCGAGTACGACAACGCTTGTACCATCGTATCCAGCACGTCGTGAGGGATATGAGCCCTGCCTTCAGGCGTAAGGAAGCTGTTGGCCTCCGCGCCGTTCCCGCCGTTCGCGGCAAGCCCTTTAATGCCGCTGTCGGCGATCTTGTTCGTGAACAGATTGCGTTGGATAATGCCGAATGCGGTAATGCCGAGCGTCGTTCCCAGCGAAATCATAAACCGGTTCGTAGACGTCGCCGCGCCCCGCTGCCTCATGTCGAACGAATGGATCGCAGCCATGCTAAGTACCGAAAACGAAAATCCGACGCCAAACCCCGTCAATAACATGTCCAGCACGAGCATCGTTCTCGTCGTATCCGGCGTAAGCATGCCCAGCATACAGATTCCGGCGACGAAGAACGCGCTTGCTCCGAGCATGATGTTCCGATAACTCGTTTTCGTCGTCAGAAATCCGCCAAGCTGGCTGCCGACGACTGACCCGAGCATCATTGGCGTCAAAATATTGCCGGAATTCGTCGCGGAGCCTCCCAGCACCCCCTGCACGAATATCGGAATATAAACGGTCGCGGAAATAAACGTGATACCGATTAACAACGATGCGGCATTGCTTGTCGCGAACAGCCGTTTTTTGAACATCGCGAAGGAAATGATCGGTTCCTGCGCCTTCGTTTCCGCCCGGATGAAAACAAGTAAAAACAGTAGGAAAGCCGCGAATAATCCGATGATGACGCCGGAATCCCAGTCGTATTTGTTGCCGCCCAGTTCGAGCGCGAACATGAGACTGACGACGGCCGCCACGAGCGTAATCGCGCCCGTCCAGTCGATTTTTTGCTTCACATGCTGCTTCGATTCGTGATAAAAAAGAGCGACCAAGATAAGTGAAATAATGCCGAGCGGAAGATTAATGTAGAACACCCACCGCCAGTTCAGCGTCTCCGTCAAGTAAGCGCCGAGAAGCGGTCCGAAGATGCTGGATACGCCGAATACGGCGCCGAACAAACCGCCGACTTTCCCCCTCTTCTCCGGCGGAAACACATCGAAAATGATCGTAAAAGCGATCGGCATGATCGCGCCGCCGCCGATTCCCTGAATGGCCCGGTAAATGCTCAGCTCAACGATGCTTTGGGCGGTTCCGCACAGGATGGAGCCAACGATGAAAATCGCCAAACCGCTGACGAAAAAGATTTTACGGCCGTACATATCGGATAGTTTGCCGAAAATCGGCGTTCCCGACATCATCGCGACCATATAGGCGGAAGTCACCCATACGAAGAGGTCGAAACCTCCCAAATCCGATACGATCATCCCCATGGCGGTCGCGACGATCGTATTGTCCATCGCCGCCATCAGAATGCCGAGCAGCAGCGCTGCGATGACCCAGCCGATCTTTGACGTACGGATGCTTGACATCGGATTGCTCTCCTTTCTTTCCGTTTAATTGGATATTTCGACGACGGCTTGATAGGACGCCGGGTCATGAACCGATTTGATCATGTAGTCAGCCAAATCCGCCCGCGAAATACCCTGCGCCTTGGACAAATGCTTATTAAGCGCCGTCCGGTAAGTCCCCGTCTTCGGTCCGTTCGTCAGCCGCGGAGGACGAACAACGGTCCAGTCCAGCCCGGATCTCCGCAGCTTCTCCTCCATCTGGGCCATGTCCTCGTAAGCGTATTTATACATCGGCTGGATAATGAGCTTGATCGTTTGCCGCATCATCCACGGCGTATCGTCAGGGATCTCCAAGCCGGCGGAGGACAGGCCGATCAATCGGCGCACCCCCGCCTCCTGCATCGCTTTCACGATATTTCCCGTTCCTTTGGAGTAGACGGTTGTAGGCTTGCAATGATTGACGCCAAGCGCGGATAATACTGCGTCTTGACCGACAATCCGTTTGCTGAACGATGCTAGGTCAAGCACGTCTCCCTGGAAAATTTCCAACCGTTCGCTGCGAATTTCGACGGCTTCGGGATTCCGTGCGATGACGGTAACTTCGTGGCCCGCCTCAATGGCCTGGGCGACGACTTGGCGGCCGGTTCCGCCCGTAGCTCCGAATACGACGACTTTCATCTCTCTTTGCCCCCGGTAAGACTTTCGACAACCCAACGAACGATCGCGATGTGACCGTCGATCGAAGGGTGGACTCCATCCGGACCGATGTATTTTGCCTGCGCCGGTTGTCCGAAAACCGCTTGCATGTTTACGACCGGATCGGACATGCCGCGGATCGTTTCGCCCACGGCAACAATGTCTTCGTTTCTCCATCTGAGTTGCCCCATCTGGAAATATGGATACGCGGCAACTCGCGCTTCGTCGAAAGTCGTCGGCGTAATCCATACCCAGCGGGATTGGGATCTCGCCGCGGCAATCCGCCGAATCTCGTGAAAGTTTTTGGCTGTTTCATCGGCGCTCACTTGCGTTTTGGCGTATTCTGGACCGACCCGCATAGCGTCGTTGCCTCCGATCATGCAAAGGATCCAATCCGGTTGTTTGGCGACGATTCCATTGATTCGGCCAAGCACTTGGGTTGACGTATTACCGGATATCCCTTCGTTGATCAGGCGAATTCCGTCCTGCGGCCTTTGCAGTTCGAGCAGGTGACGAAGAATTTCGAACCACGAAAGCAAGTCGTCCGTCGTGCTTTCGCCCACTCCGATAACGGTTTCGCCCGCTTTGAACGGCAAGCGGTCGACTCGAGCGGCAAAATCGGGATACTCCAGCAGATGCTCCGCCGCTTCTTTCGCTTGCTGCGTCAATTGGCCTTTGACGATCAGGTACGTATCCACATCCATGCCGTAAATCGCCGCTAACACTTTGTCATCCAGATGACGCGCAAAAGTCAATACTTTCTCGGGATGCTGCGATTGAATAAGTTTAGCCCATTGCGGATTGAAATTAGTTTCCATGGTATTCGATTCTCCTTTTTTTACAATTAATTCTCTCTTAGATACATTTAACGCATGAACATGCCGCCGTTGATCTCGATCGTCTCTCCGGTCACGAACGCGGACAAGTCGGATACCAAATACAACACGCCGTTGGCTACGTCTTCCGGCAGCCCTTCCCGCCCCAGCGGGATGCCCGCGATAATGGACTTGCGGATTTCCTCGGTTTTGAACCGGTCGTTCGACGTGTTGGCAATGACACCGGGAGTGATGGCATTGACGCGAATGCCTTGGCCGGCGAATTCCTTGGCGATGTTCTTCGTAAAGGCGAGCATCGCCGCCTTAGCCGATGCGTACAGTGCGACGCCGGGACCTCCGCCGATGTGGGCCGCGAGCGAGGCAATATTCACGATATTGCCTTTTTTCTTTTCCGCCATCGCGGGCAATACGGCCTTGGATAAAAACACGCTAGACTTGAAATTGGCATCCAGCATCTCATCGTAATAATCTTTCGTCAGTTCGAACATCGGTACCCGGCGGCTCATCTGGCCGGCGTTGTTCACCAGGATGTCGACGGAAGCGCCGAACGCGGTTCGAACCTGATCGGCCAAGGCGTTAATTTGGTCAAGCTTCGTCAGATCGGCTTGAAAGGCCGCGGCCTTGCCCCCCTCCTCCCGGATGACGCGAACTGACTCGTCCGCGCCTTCCCGATTCCGCATGTAATGGACCGCGACGATCGCTCCTTCGGACGCAAGCCGTCGCGCGATCGCGCTTCCGATGCCTCCGCTTCCTCCTGTTACGAGCGCCAGTTGTCCGTCTAAACGTGTATTCATCGTTTAACCCTCCTCTTCAGCTTGTCGCTTGAATTTCTTTCGGATTGTTTTTTACCGTTTGGACCGAACCCCAGAACAACACCAAAGCGACTACCGGGTGCAACGCCGCGATTAAGCCGGCCGACGAGAAAACTTGAATCGACAGAAACTGGAACACGACGAGCGCGAACAGTCCAAGACTCACCCAACGTTTACGCCCCTTGATTCCGCCGACGAAAGTCAGCAGGTACATAAGCAGGGGAGCCAGGGCGAATATTTTGATGAACGATTTGTGCGTCTCCCAATTCGTAGCATCCGAGAAAGTGGCCATTCCGGCGATAAATACTTGTGCCACAATACAGGCTAAAAATACCCAAGCCAATATTTTGAAAATGAATCCCCCGACTTGCATGCGCTTTTCCTCCCTCCCGCAGTGATTTCGCATATCGACATTGCTAACGATAACCTGCGAATATCACAAAACACTGAGCGAAAAAGTCACAAAACGCTCAACATGCGGTTACATTCCGCTCAATCGGGATACGGGCTAGGGTGGATATGCTATAAAGGTGCCAATTCAGGATCATCTGCGCTAATTTGGAGGAAACAACATGAATATGAAACGCACGGTATTGATCGTCGACGACGATATAGAAATCGCCGAATTAATGAGGGATTATCTCGAAGACGAACAGTTCGAAGTCTTGGAAGCATCTAACACCGCTCAAGCGATAGAAGCATTGGAGTGCAACCGGGTCGACTGCATTTTGCTGGACGTGATGATGCCCGGCCAGAGCGGGCTGGAGCTTTGCAGGCAAATTCGGAAAACGTAAGATACGCCGATTCTATTCTTTAGCGCGCGCGGCTAGGACATGGACAAGATCAGAGGCCTCAGCTTGGGCGGCGACGATTATATCGTGAAATCCGCGGCGTATGTGAATGAGACACCCATGGTATGTTAGATCAAAAAGAAAAACCCTTCCTAAGAAGAGTTTCATTTGAGGGTATGGTGCGGTCAAGAGGACTCGAACCTCCACGGTATTGCTACCACACGGACCTGAACCGTGCGCGTCTGTCAATTCCGCCATGACCGAGGATTTCCCCGATGTTATAAGTGTCATTCTCATGTCCAAACAATCTTATTGTGAAATTACGCCGAGAAAACTGTGCCAATACTTCTCTTTGGAAAGGGATGCTTGTTCTCCCTCAAGGGCGCTCAACAATAACATTTCTTCTTCCGGATCGGTTACTTCGTAATACCCGGATGGATTGACTTCCTCAACTTCAAAAAGAATAAATGTGACTTCCAATATGGATGTACATGTCACCGCTTGAAATGGCATTGAAAAGTCACAAGGAATTTAAGCTAAAGTAACATATTATTTATTACTTTTCCGCAAAACAATAAACTCTCCAAGATCACTTGGAGAGTTTATTCCATCGCTTATGATGCGGTCGAGAGGACTCGAACCTCCACGGCTGTTACCCCACTAGAACCTGAATCTAGCGCGTCTGCCAATTCCGCCACGACCGCATGTTGTCTTTAGCGGCGACAAGAAACAATATATCACATCTTCACAATCGATGTCAACAACCGATACAAATTTATTTGGCAGCCGCGCGTTGCCGCATCACTTCCAAGTAATCCAGCGCCGCTTGTTTCCCGGCGTCGTACACCGTTCTACCGATCAAATAACCCAGTCGTGTGGCTGTACCCGCATAAGAATAGCTCCTCCCCCGATCCGTCGCAGCAATCACAACCGCATCAGTCGTAGTACCGGTGGCGAGACGTCCGTCCGTACCGACGGTGATAACTAGATCCTGCAGCAGCGCTGTCTTTGCTTCCGTCACGGTAATGACCGCGTTGACCATGGCTGCGTCGCTTAGCTGGCCGTCCACCAGGACGATGCAGTTGATCGTCCCTGGATACAACCGATCGGTATCCGCGCAATCGCCGGATCTAGCCGTGTTGCCGAGCCCGACAGTTACCCACGAGCAGACGCTAAGCTCCTCCAGCGTCATCAGGCATCGGCCGGCGTGATCGACCCACGCGGCGGTCAACATACCTACGGACTCATCGGCTGGATAACCCGCCCTTTGCAGAAACTGCTGCATTTCCTCTGCTGGGTCATCGCTCATGTATGATTTGGGTACTTGTCGGTTCATAATAAACCGACTGCTTGAGAATCCGCCTCCCCATATGGAGGAATTCAATGTTTTCAATGGATACTCCGAAACAACACACAGTACCGGACTGTCCAGCGTTTCAATCAGGCCATGCTTAATCCCCGGGAAAGCATCTAATTCCAAGATGGGCCATTGCCCCATCGTATTCACTCCTATCCCATCACGTTCAACAACTAGAATTACTCCGGTTCGTTGCGATCGTGAGCTGTCGGCTGATACTTGTAGGTTCGCGCCAACTTAACGATCTTCCGGTTCGACTTGCGCACCATTACCGTCTCGTCGTCCCACGCTACAACGAAGCCCCGTACGTCATTCTCCGGCTCTGAATCTCGAACCACCCTGATCTTTGTGCCGTTCAGCCGGTACTCATCCAATTGCTCGTCCGTAATCATCGTTCTATGCTCCTTCCATTCCCGTGATCAAGGATAATCGCCTGACGGCGTCCTGACGCCGTGCGTTTACCGAGACGATGAACAATCAGCGAAGTTATACTTTCTGAATCGTACAAAAAAACGAACAGGACCGACAATGGCCGCCGCCACCTCGTCCTGTCCGCCTTCTATGATGATCAGCCTACATGTTCTTTGGAATCATTCTTCTCATACCAATCATCCAACACCTTGCCGGACATAACACGGCTTTCGACATAATCGACCTGTTGCTGGGTAAACATAGGCATCCATTCAATGGATAATTCCTTGCACAGCTTGACGATAGTCAATAGCTCCGACCACGCCACATAACGTTTATACCAGAAAAACTGAGGATGCTCGATCATATAGGGGTACAAATCATCAAACTCTGTGTGTTTACAATCGAGAGCACGCTCAAAATGAACCTTCGCTTCAGACAACTTGGTCTTCATGTAATCCGTAGATACTTGCTCATTCCCCATACCGATGCCTCCTCTCTAACGCATACATTTATTATAAATGAAAATGCACGCGTAGGAAAGATTCCAATTCATCTCAGTTTTGAGTTTAGAGGAAGCGTACCTCACCCTGATCAAGAGATTGAATTTGAACTAACGATTCCAACCGAATACCGCTTTCACGGATCGTACGCGCTCCGGCTTGGAAGCTTTTCTCAATGACAATACCAAGTCCGACCAGCGTAGCTCCAGAACGCTCGATGACACGTATCAGGCCGCGTGCAGCATCACCGTTCGCGATAATGTCGTCGATCAGCAAGACACGGTCTTCAGGTCCAAGGACGCGCTTCGATACGAGAATGTCCGTTACAATCCCTTTAGTAAAAGATGGAACCCGCTCGGCATACACTTCGGTCTCCGTCGTCAGCGTCTTCTTCCTACGAGCGAATACGAGTGGAACACCAAGCTCCAGTGCCGTAGCGAAGCCTACGGTAATTCCGGAAGACTCAATCGTCAGCACCTTCGTAATCGATTGTTCACGGTATAGCTTGGCGAATTGCTTGCCCATCTCCATAATAAACGGTGGATCCACCTGATGATTCAAGATCGTATCCAAATTCAACACATGATTGGACACGATGTTACTTTCTTGTATGATTCTTCTTTTCAGTTCTTCCATGTGATTCCTCCTAAAGCAATGTGGTTCGTGCGCTAAGCCCAAAGATGTTTCCTTTCCGTTAAAGTACCACATTCAAGAAAGAACATTCAAGAGGAGCTTACGAATTGGATTTCAAAATAATATAAAAAAGATGCAACTATTTTCCAATTACAATCGTCTTAATTAGTGAATACAACGTAAATGGTGCAATTTCATTGATACATATCGCTTCAAGTTCAACGAGTTGCTTTTATACTCATAAATCATCTGATTTGCGAACATTTGGTCTTTGTCGGAATTACTTCGGCGGAGTATGATGGATTGGTGCTTGTTGTTCAACTACAAAGAGATGCTTATACCGGAGAAGGAGTCCCATTATGAGAAAAAACCAGGTTGTGCAGTTGACAATGGCCGCCGTGCTGCTTGGAATGACAGCGGTAATCGGTGGTTGCAGCGGCGGTAACAAGGCGGATGACCCGCCAATAGAGCACGCCGAACAGACCGGGGTCAAGCTTATACCCGCCACACCACAAACAACAGACCGCCTGCTCGAACAGGTTCCTAGCAAGCCAACAGGTACCGAACCGCCTGATGCAGCGAATGGCGGACTTCAAACCGCTTCGGGCAACGGAACAGCGGGTGCGGACAACACTCCACCTGCAGGCAAGAATGTAGCAACATCTTCCGACAAATCGGTCCCTGACAGCAAGACCGCTCAACCTCCTGCAGTAGAGGCCTATTCGGTGAAGAAACCGACACTAATGGGGATTTCCTTAACGGACACCATCACAACCGTAACACAGAAGCTCGGAAAACCAACGGACGATTATTCCATGGACGATGAGGATGATCCTATCCTGGTCTATGAATATAACGGGTTCCTGATCGGCTTCAACAAAGTGCGGAACGTGCAGTTTGTGGAGATCACAACGAATGATGTCGATCCCGGATTGAACGGTTTGAAGCTAGGGCAGAACGTCAAGGATGCTGTTCAAGCACTCGGTAAGCCGGACACAAACAATAAGTATGCCTTATCCTACAAAAACGGTGGCACGATATTGAAACTCGATATCGACCCGACAACGCAAAACATCCTATCCATTAAGCTGTTCGCCGAAACCAAATAATATTCGACCAAGGAAAAACGCCTATCGGCGTCCTTTGACGCCGTGCGTTTGCCGAGACGATGAACAATCAGCGAAGATTTACTTTCTGAATCGTTAAGAATAAACCCCCTCACCTTCACAAGATGAACGGTAAGGGGGTTTTTGCTACTTCCAATCAACGCAGGGAACTGCCTTTTTTACGAAATCGCAAGAATAAAACAAGGGCTAACAGGATGACTGCAAGGGCAACAGCCAGACCTCGGCCCAAGTACAGATGAACAAGATCCATGACGGACTCCCAATTCCTCCCTATTATTCTCCCCAGTGTGATGAAGGTGAAGCACCACACAATCGCCCCGCTTCCGGAAAAGACAAGATAGCGCCAAAACCGCATGCCGCTCATTCCCGCCAAATAACAGGTTAAATGACGGACACCGGGCACGAAATATCCGAAGAAAATCGCCCAAACTCCGTATTTCTGAAACCATTTCTCTGCTCTTGCCAAGCGAGCAGGGGTCAGATGAAACCATTTTCCGAACCGGTCCAGAAAAGGCTTACCGACTCGACGACCGATCCAATAACTGATCAGCATCCCCGACATACTGCCTGCAAAGCTGACCGCTACGGAAGAACCGAACGACAAATGACCAAATGCGGTGAGTGAGCCCACAAACGTCATCAGGGTCTCGTCCGGGATTGGTAGTCCAATGATGCCTAACGCTAGCAATCCGAATAAGGCCATGTATCGGTATGTCCATATTAAATCTAGCACCAATTGCTGCAAAGGCCGCACGCTCCGTATTCAGGTATCGTCCTGCACGTATTATAAAAGATCGACCCGGCTTGTGCAAACCGGATATAACGATTGTAGTCCTTTTTTCAATACGCGCAACATAACTTGTACTAACAGCTAGGAACTGCATACGCCCTACTTCACAAACCATTCGAAGGACGTGCATGCCGGCATGAAATCTTGGGGAACCGTCTTGCAAATCGCATTCACCTATATCGGGACAATCGTCGGAGCCGGTTTCGCCACGGGACAGGAAATCTTGCAGTTCTTCAGCCGTTATGGCTGGATGGCAACACTTACGATCGGACTGGCGGGCATCCTCTTCATCTGGCTCGGCACGAAAGTGATGCTGCTGGCTCATAAGATCAAGGCTGCGTCGTATGAAGATTTGAACCGCTACATATTCGGGCCCAAGCTGGGTAATGTGTTCAGTCTGTTCTCGTTGGTCGTCCTGTTCGGCATTAATGCCGTCATGCTGGCGGGGGCCGGTTCCGTCTTCCACCAGCATTTCAATCTGCCTTACCAATATGGGCTGATCTTGACTCTGTTATTCGCGTATTTCGTCGTAACCGGAGGGCTGAAGGCACTCATGATCGTCAACTCGTTCGTAGTCCCCTCCATGTTCCTTTTCAGCATACTAATGGTTGTATCGACCATCCAATCCCCGAACGCAGGCAACTGGATCACTTTTACCAGCGATTACAATCTCCTGCGCATATGGACGGCCCCCCTGCTCTATGTAGCGTTTAACTTGGCGACAGCCCAAGCCGTGCTTGTACCACTCGGTGCCGCGACAAACAACCCGCTCCTCTTGAAGCGGGGGGGATGGGTCGGCGGAATCGGCATCAGCTTGATGCTGCTGGGCGGACACTTCGCATTATCGTCGCAAATGCCCGGCATTGCTCAATTCGAAATCCCGATGACCCACCTCATCGCCCGTCTCGGCCAAGGTATTCAGCTTGCGTTCGTAGGTGTAATCTTCGGTGAAATATTCACGACGCTCATCGCCAACATATACGGACTGACGCTGCAATTGCAGCAGCGCAGCCGCCTCCCCTACAACGGAATCGTGCTTGGAATATTGCTGGCGAGCTATGTAGTCAGTCAAATCGGCTTCAGCACGTTGTTATCGACACTATACCCGATCTTCGGTATGGTCAGCATGATGTGGTTCGTCCGAATGATCCGCCCCCATGGAGCGGCTCCCCCGGTTTAGCCAGAGTAGGGTCAAGATTCGAACAAAAGCGAATATCATACCCATGGTGCAGAATATGAACCCGCATAACAGATAACCGTAATGATAGGGCGGGAACTGCTCTCGATCCCGTGCAACCGCGATCAGGTCGGTGAACAGGAAGACAGCTCCGGTACCGAACAAGAGAACGACCGCCCAGTCCCATACCATCCAGCGCTGCAGCAGCGCCATCGACTGCAACATACTCGGGCGACTCTCTGGCACGTTAGCGTCCGACTCCTCCTGCTGCGCAGGCGGTGACTTCCGTTCTTGATACACGAACCAAGCGGTGAATAGAGCCGCACCTGTAACGAACAACCCAATAAGGCTTGCGAATATGGCAAGAGCCGTATACATAACAGACCTCCTCCTTCAAGCCGATTAGCCGAGCATATAGACGAGCAGCCACGTTAGAAGAAAGGCAACAGGAGGAACAACCCACAGCAGTGTCGACATCATATTGTCGGACAACGGAGGGATCGACTTCCAAGCGGTCCGAGCCATGAATCGCATCCATGCCGCTGTATTGAAGAACACGACGTCCGCGTGGCCGCCCGTTACCTTCCCGTTCTCGCCGATTTCCATCCGGCCTTTCTTCCAGCCAATCTGGTAGGTGATTTCCCGCTTATGCGGTTTCTTATCCCCCTCCTGCATCTAGCCCATCCTCCCTTCACACGTCATACTCAGCTGCCGTACGGCGAATCTGCGAAACTTAATGCTCTCATTGTACTACACCTCCCCGCTGAATTGTAGTATGATACGAGAAGCTTAAGCGTTGACGGAAAGGATTTTGCTTATGATGTGGCTTGTATACGCCGGTCTTGCCGCCCTGTGCTTCGGGTTGCGCGGCATCTTATATCATTGGACTTCGCAGAAACCGATCGATCGTAATGTATTGTTGTTAGGCGTATACATCTGCGGTGCGCTGATCGCGGGCTTGTTCGCTGTCTTGCTGCACCAACAATGGAGTGTGGCGGTATGGACGGGACTATCGATGGGGTTGTTCTCCTTCATCTCCAATGCCGCCATGTTCAAGGGCTTCGCGGTGGGCAAGGCATCGTTGGTTGCCATCTTCACAGCACTGACGCCGATCGTGGTGGTCGGAATATCGTACGGGTTGTGGGGGGAGACGCTCAGCCTGCCGCAAAGTGCTGCCTTCATCATCATCCTGGCAGGTATTATTATGATCCGGTACTCCAACGACATTTCCTTGCGAAATTTAAAAGGCGCCCAATGGGCGCTCTTGGCCATGATCACATTCGGCCTGACAGATGTTTCTTCCAAGCAAGCGATGCTGTGGGGGGCTGATAAACTACCGACGTTATTCGTTATGTATGCGACTGGATCGGTGCTGTTCTTCATCTCCTGGTACAGAAAGAATCTGACGACACGCAGGGGATCGGTCCGCTTCACCAACACCGGAGAAGTTGCTGTAGCTGCGGAATCGCAACCGCCAACTGTCGGTGTGGGAATGCAGCCAGAGAATAAGATGGAGCGTCCTGCACCATGGAGAATGGGCAAGACGCTGCTGGTAGGTATGGCTGTAGGTCTGAGCAACATCTCGGGCATGATGCTGATTCTACCCGCCTTCGAGCTCGGCGTTACTGGACTCGTATCAGCCGTCATCGCCACGAGTGTACTGCTCATCCTGCTGTATGCGCGTTTTGTACTGAAAGAAATATGGTCCCTGCTGGAATTCATCGGAATTCTGACTGCAATTGCAGGTGTAATCATATTACGATTGTTAGGGTAAGAACCTGCCGCAGCCTAGTTACTGCTTGCCGCTATGGCGTCTTCGCCGTAGGCGGCTGCTCGTTCAACAACTTCGTCAACTGCTCCTGAGCCCGCTTCTGGATCGACTTCACCGTATCCTCAACCGATTGCTTGCCTTTCACAGCCGCATCGATTTCTTCTACGACAAGCGTCTCATAGAACGTGTAGAAATTAAGCGGAACATCTGGGTAGAAGGACGAGCTTCGTTCATCACGGCTCAGCTTGTAGAACGCCTCCAGGCTACGCCCTTCCTTGTCATTCATGAACGACTTCCGCGTGGACAAATTATCCGGCGCCGTCTTCATAGTGACCTTGGCCGCCTCGTCTCCGTTGAAGTATTCAATCACTTTCCACGCTGTATCCGCGTGCTCGGCACGGGAAGGGATAGCGAAGATCGTCCCGACCGACAAATGCCGCGTCAAATTCGGGTTTTTCGGATCTACAGGTACTGTCACTAGATCCCAATTCAACTTTACATTGTTTTGCTGCATCCGCATCATTTGCTCCGGCGAGCTGATCATCATCGCAGCCTTGCCCGCGCTGAACAAATCCATTTGCTTCGTCTCATTAGGCCCATAGTTGATCGGCTTACCGCCGCTCTCGTAGTAATACAGATTCCCACTCTTGAACCCCTCGATTACGACGCGGAAGGTATTCAACCATTCCGGTGTATCCAGCGTCATCCGGGTGCCGTCCCCGCTCACATAGCTCAATCCATTCGTGGCAGCTATATCATAAATAAAGTCGAACGGCGTCCGGTATTTCTCATGAATGCCGTACACCCGCTTATCTACGTTTGGATCAACCGGGAACCGTCGAGCCAGCAGCATCGTGTCCTCCCAGCTCATATGATCAGTCGGGTAAGGAATCTGATAACGATCGAACAAGTCCTTGTTGAAGAATAAGGCTGTACTCGTAAACTGGGGGGTCAAGCCGTGCAACTTGCCTCCACCCTTGTTCTTCAGGAACTCAATGGCTGCCGGTGAGAATTGCTCCAGGTCGAACTTGTTTCTCTTGATGATCGGAGCTAAGTCCAGCAGCCGCCCGGAGGCAGAGAACCTCTCGTATTCCTGCAAGTATGTGAAGATCAAATCCGGCTTCTGTTCGTCAAGCAGCTTGCCGTATTCCTCATAGTACTGGATACCTGGTTTGCGCAGCTCCTGTGTCGGGATAATCTCCACATTCACATCTGGAAATCTGACCGCGAAATAATCGCCATACGTATAATAAAAGGATTGCTCGTCCGGGTAGGCGATTCGCAATACGCCCTTTACTTGTTTCGCCGGAGTCGTACTGCAGCCTGACAGCAAGCTCATGGAGGTCAGCACAGCGATCAAGACTGCTCCCACGAACATTCGGCTGCCGCCTTTCTTACTAGCACCCATCTAGTCTAGCTCCTTCCAATCTATAGTTGAACCGACCATAACGGCTACTTGGGCTGTACATTCGCTTTGTCCAACGCAGCTTGCCCCTTGGCCTGCATCTGCTCCATCATCCGTTCGAGTGATTGACCGTTCTTGACGTATACACCGATCTCTTCATTGATGATAGCGGCTAGCTCGCTATAGAACGAGGATGGTAGCGAGGCAACAGATTGCTTATCCACCTCTGGGTCAGGCATCAGCTTCGAGAACGCTTCTGTGTTGAAAGAGTCCTTCTTCGGCAAGACCAACTTACGCGTACTCAAGCCAGAGCGGGCAAATTGCATAGCCATCTTACGGGCCATCGGTTCGCTGTTGATATGCTTCAAGAGCTCCCAGGCGTCCTTCGGATTCGAGGTCTGGGCATTAATGGCGTACACACCATCCAATGAAAAATGGGTTGAAAGCTCTGGGCGATCTCGGTCGACTGGTTCGGTAACGATGTCCCAGGAGAAGGTAGCGAGGTTGTAGCGCTTCTTCGCTTCAAGCAAATCATCGGCAAAGCCCGGGAATTGCAGGATCATGGCGGCATTGCCTGTCATAAAGGTGTTACGCTTATAGAAGTCAATTCCCGATATGTTGCCCGTACTTCTCACGACTTGACTCATCCAACCCTTCTGCAGGCCGTCCGCGACGGACGACCAGATGCTGCGGAAGGTCGGTGTATTCAGCAGCAGCTTCTTGCCCTCCGGATCGATCATGCTTATTCGCTCGGTCCGAGCGATGATCGCCGCCGCATTATAGGCATCCGTGAACGAGGAGGCAAACCCGTATACCCGATCGTCCCCTGAACCGGTAGTCGGGAATCGGGCTGCCAGTCGCAACAGTTCCTCCCAACTCATCTTGTCGGACGGGTAAGGTACACCATATCGGTCGAACAACGTTTTGTTATAAAAAATGGATTCCGTGTTGGACGTGGGGGCAAGCCCGTACAACTTACCTCCACCTACTTCACTTATATAGTCAATGATTCCTGGCTGATAAGCGTTAAGATCGTACTTGTCCTTCTGCATGATCGTTTCGAGCGGATAGAGCAGACCATCAGCCGCCATGTCCTTGTATATCGAGACAGGCAAGTATAGTACATCCGGCTGCTCCTTGGACAACATGCTATAATAAGCCGATTTGACATCTTGCTGTGAGGCGTTCATCCCGATGCTCTCGATACTGTCAATGCTCATGTTCGGATGTAAAATCGTAAAGGCCGCACCATATTGACGCATAAATGTATCTCTGTGAAATACTTGTACTTTCACCGAGCGTTCCGTTGTCTTGTCGAATGCTTCCACAGCCGTATTGCGGTCCTGCTTCCATAGGTGCAGCAGCGGCTCGCGCAGCATGAAGAGTGTAACAAGCACCATAGCTGCCGCAATGGATCGGAGCCAGATCGTGGCCCCACGATGCTTCGGTTGAGCTTCCATCGCAATCCGTTCCTCTACTTTCTTCTTTAATGTGTCGGGAATTCCATTCGGATGAATGGGGAAATGACGCAGCTCCTTCTCCCATTCCTGTGTGATTCGCAATCGTTTCATCGGCGTTGTCTCCCTTCCGCAGCCTGGAGCACATACTGGACTTTGCCTCGGGCCCGATGCAGTCTGGACTTGATTGTGCCCTCGGACAACTTCAGCAGTGCAGCAATTTCCGGGACGGTCAATTGATGGTGAGCAGACAACACTAGCACCTCGCGCAGCTTTTCCGGCAAGTCCAGTACCGCCTTCCAGATGTCTCCCCGCTCCATGCGGCTAATGACTTCTTTTTCTGTGGAGGAGACGATCTCACGCCGTGGAACGGAAGACATCAGCAGAACCTTGCGTGTCCATGCCGATTTCCAATGGTCCTTCACGACGTTGCGGGTAATCGAGAGCAGCCATGTCTTGACTGAGGATTCACCGCGATATGAGAACATATTCCGATATACTTTGACAAAAACATCCTGAAACACGTCATCCGCGACATCGAATCGACCGGTCAGGAAATACGCATAGTTCCATACGTCTGGACCGAGCCCATTCATCAGGTCCTGCAGAACCTTATCTTTATCACTTGTGTCAGATAACGCACTCAAATATTCGAAGCCCACGTGGTTCACCTCTATGCATTAGACGACCGTCCAGTCAAATCGTTCCATCATTCTCGTAAAAAGGTATAGCAACTCACATTCGACAACAATTGCGTTTATGCTTATACTAGATTCATATGCAAGGAAAAAACGCCTATCGGCGTCCTTTGACGCCGTGCGTTTGCCGAGACGTTAAACAATCAGCGAAGATATACTTTCTGAATCGTTACAAAAATAATAGGCTGGAGATGTGATTCCTATTCTTTACGCACTCTCATTCCTGATCTCGTTCCTCATCGTTTATTTATTGATTCCGCCACTCGCCAAGTTAGCGTTCCATCTTGATTTTGTGGACAAGCCCCGCAAGGACGTGGAGCGTAAAATACACCGGGCTCCGATCCCGCTGACGGCCAGCTACGCCATATATGCTGGATTCGGCATAGCTTACTTGCTGTTCACTGGAGAATTCACTTTGCAAACAGCTGCAATTCTAGTAGGAGGCTTGCTCCTGCTAATCATAGGCACCGTTGACGACTGGTACAAGACCCAGGGCAAAGATTTCCCCGCTCTGCCGAAAATGATCGTCCAACTGTCTGCGGCCGTGCTCGTGTACGCTTCGGGCATCACGTTCGAAGGCTTCTACAATCCGATCAGCGGCGAATTCGTCGGGTTGCCAGTCGTCCTGCAGTTCTTGCTCACGATCCTATGGATATTCGGCGTCACCACCGTGATCAATTTCTCGGATGGGATGGATGGACTGGCGGGGGGACTTTCCGCTATATCCGCCGTCACATTGTTTGTAGTCGCTTTGGCCAAAGGACAGGGTAACTCCGCGATCATGGCGATCATACTCGTCGGTGTAGCGGTCGCGTATCTGCGGTACAATAAGCCACCAGCGAAGATCTTCATGGGCGACGCAGGGGCGACCTTCATGGGCTTCATCCTGGCCGTCATCGCTCTTGATGGCGCCTTCAAGCAAGCGACCATATTGTCGCTGTTCATACCGATTCTGGCACTCGGAGTGCCGATCTTCGACAATCTGTTCGTTGTCGCCAAGCGATTCAGGCAAGGCAAGCCGATCTATCAGGCGGATGCGAGTCAAGCGCACTATCGATTGCTGCGGATGGGGTTGAACCCTAAGCAGGTCGTTGCTGTACTGTGCTTGGTGAGCCTGTGCTTCAGCTTATCTTCGATTATATTGCTGCTCCTGGGGGATCGGTTCTAGACGATGTAAGTGTGAGAGGGGTTGTCCTGTAAGCCATTGTTAATGGCTGGAGGACAGCCCCTTTTTTGTGTGGCAGGGTACGGGGCGATGCGGCAGCTCATCGGGATACTTAGCATAGCGGATAGAAAGATTGCTACTATAGCGAAAAAAAGGAGGCTGTCGATTAACTGTAGACAAAAGGAGTGGAGAGTGAAAAAGAGGACCCCGGCGAGTTTTGGCTTGAACCTCCATACCACTGAATCCCTTATACAATCAAAGGAGGTTCAAACAAGATGTTTGAGCAAAAGGGGTCCCCGCAAAGTACTCGGAATATGCTCCGAAGCTTATCTTCACTTTGTGGGGTAAAGCTTAGGGGTCCTTTTTCACTCGGAACGGCCGTCTTAGCCCCTATCCACAGTTAATCGACAGCCTCAAAAGTTCCGTTATTTCTCGGTGAGACTGCCGTGTACCCGGTTCAGATAACTACACCATATCGATCACTTGAAGATCGGGGATGGCTTCATAGGCTGCTTGTCGGACATGCGGATGACAAGTGAAGAACAACACCTGATGCTGACCCGAAATATCACGAAGCAGCAGAAAAATTTGCTTCAGCCGCTGCGGATCGAAATTCACGAATACATCATCCATAATGAGCGGCAGCGCTGTCGTTGTACTGAATTCCGCTGCGAATGCGAAGCGCATTGCCAAATACAGCTGCTCTGCTGTTCCGCGGCTTAATGCGGAGGAATCCAGTATACTCCCGTCCTTATCGTGAACAAGCAATCGCTTGTCTCCGATTGGAGCCGTTACTTTGATGTAGCTCCCCTCTGTCATTTGCTCGAAATAACGGGAAGCTGTCAGTAGGACAGCTGGTTGACGCTCCGTCTCATACCGTTCCCGCGCATTGCGGAACAATGATGAAGCCAGAGCCAATGTTGCCCATCGGCGTGCCTGTCGTTCCACATCCGCTGCACTCGATTGCACCCGCAGCATTCGCTCGGCATGCTCTTCACCAGACTCCAGTTTGTCCATCTCGTTCATGAGCCTGCCCCGTTGATCGCGGAGCTTGTTCAACTTTTCCTGCAAATGATGGATTGCGGTCGTATAGTGAGCACTTTCCTCTTCTATGATTGAGACCGTGCACGAACGCAAAGTGTCTTGCGCTTCTTCCAGTCTTAGCTTCCCAACAAGCGTCTGCATGACATAGTCCAATTCTCTTTGCTCTTTCAATAACGATTCTCGCTCCGCATTTTCCTGTACATGACGCAAAAATTGATCCAACGTCTCAGCAGAAGCTTTCTGCCAAAGCTCAGAGATCTGGGATTCCTCGCGCAACTTATGTTCACTCGTTATTCGAATGTCCTCTACAAGCTGGGTCAACTCACGTTCCGCTTGCTGTAGACGAATATGTCTTAAGCGTTGATCGTCGGCTGAGGCCTGCAACTCTTTCAAGGCAGGTATGAGCTCCAAACCACTCTCTGACCATAGTGAAACACCACTATAAGCATGTTTCTTACATAGCTCAGTTGCTTGCTGCTGAAATTCGCGGATCGAAGCCTGCAGTTCTTCATACTGATTAGTCGTGATCTCCAGACGTTTCATCACATCCAAACCACGCTCAACTGCCTGCCATATATCTGCAGCCCCGCTCGGACTTAGACCGCTCGGCAGACCATGTTGCTGAAGCCAATCATCCCAATTTGCCGCCAAGATGGCTTGCTGACGTTCATTGTCTTCGCACCGGACCGCGACTAGTTCTCGCTGTCTGACCAGACTTTCCAGAGCTGCACCAGTATCTTCTGAGGAACATTCCAGATGGTCCAATTCCTGTTTGGCAGCGAGCCATGTATCGGTATCCAGCTCTAACTGCTCCAGCCATTGTTCGCCTAGCTGCAATACAAAGTCAATGGATGGTGATACCGTCTGAACGGTTGACTTCCGCCCACTTGTTGCTGCAACTTCACGATAACCGCCTTCTGCTTCTTCAACTCTGAGTGTCGAAAGGCGACTCTTGATCTTATCGCTCAGCGTAACACACTCTCGCTCTAAGCGAAGTTGCTCCTGCTCGGCGGCTTCGGATGCTTGAGCTGCGGGGCCGCTTGCAGCTGTAGAGCGGTAAGCGCGGAAGGCAGCGTACCCAGCGGCAACCGCGAGTACCGCGAAGCAGCTAGCGGCGAGCACGGGCTCGCCGGCCGCCCACGCGGCAGCGGGCACGGCGACGCTGAGCGCCGCAAGCAGCCACGCGACCGCGCGCAAGCCGCCGTCGCTATCGCGGCGCCGACCGCTGCGAGCGCTGGCGCGCGCGTCAGTTGCGCCGCGTGGCGCGGCGAGCACGGCTGATCCGCGGCGTGACGCTGGCGCGGGCAACGAGCCGTGAGCCGCAGCGCCGGTGACGCGCGCCTCGCTCGCGCCCCCGCGCTCGACCGCCCGCGGACGCGTTACGGCTCCCGTGAGCACCGCGCCAACAAACTGCTCGGCGGCCAGCCGCTGCAGTTCGCTGTACAGCCTCATCCACTCGGCCTGCTCACGGCGGAGCTGCTGCATGTGGAAGCGCAACTCCTCCGCTGAGAGCTCGCGCCAGCCTGAGAAGCGGCGATTCGTCTCTTGTCGCTTTCGCTCTAGCCTCGCCTGCTGCTGCAGCATTTCGCGATGAGCGGCTGATTCCAGACGCTCTGCTCCATCGAGCTCGGCCTGCAACATTTCCCGTCTGCGTACGAGCTGCGTGCGCTCGTCCTCCCAATTCCGCAACCGTTCCTTCACGGCAATCGTTACCGGAACCGTTGCAATCCGCTCTACATCCCATTCCGGACCTAGCTGCTCCAACAGCCGCTCTAGCTCCTTCTCCATCTGTTGTCGCTCCACAAGCCGTTGCACCACAGCAGCATGCTTGTCCCGATAGGCAGCAGCACCTTCCAGCAGCTCATCCAAACGAAGCTTGTCTGCAAGCAAAACATCATCTACTTGCAGCTCCTCGATTAGCTCCTGTTCCAATCGTGAACGCCGTGCTCCCAGTAGATCCAATTGACTTAATCGAGCTTCATGCTCAGTTGCAGCCCGCTCATATCGTTGACCCGCCTCTACAGGAAACGACTCGATTGCTGGCAGTTCTCCCAGCCGCACACGAATTCGCTCCAGCCTCCTGAACGGCTCCTCGGCCTGCAGCAGCTTGTCCGTCCATGCTGCCGACACTCGCTTCTGAAGGGCCTCTTCTTCGGCTTCGACGATATTCACATCGACCTCTGCCAGCTCTGCGGCCAACCGATTGTAGCCAGACAATTGCTCCCGACTCTGCCGCAGGCCGGCCTCTTCGTCCTCCCAGGCGCGAATAGCCAGCGCCAGCTCCTGGTTTTTGCCGCGCGGCCGGTACAACCGCTCGGCCTCCTGTGCGAGCCGCTTCTCGACGGCTATGACGGCGCGGCCGCTCGTGCCCCATCCGGCGCTGTACAAGTAGCCGGACAACTCGTCAGCCTGCAGAGCGCCTAGCTCCTGCAGCTCGGTCAGGCTGAACGCGAATAAGCTGCGGAACAGGTCGGCCGACAGGCCGCCCAGCAGCGCGTTCAGCTGCACTTCGGCTGCGCCGGAGGAGGCTATGCCATCCTCCGGGCCGACAAGGCGGACGCTCCCGGCCGAAGTGCCGGGCCGTCCGCGTCCGCTTTCGGCGCCGCTTGCGAAGCGGCGCTCGACGCGCACAGCGCGACCCTGACCATCGGTCAGGGTGAGCGAGCCGCCGTGGGCGCCGCCGCGAAGTGGCTCATGGCGCTCGGCTGCGTGGCCCCTTGCCGGTTGACCGAACAGCATCGCACGCAAGAATGCAAGCAACGTGCTTTTACCCGCCTCGTTAGGACCGTAGAAAAGTGTCATCGGCCCCTCCAGATTGTATCGGCGATCGCTAAGCTTGCCGAAGCCTTCCACATGCATTTCCCGTATCTCCGTCTTCATTGGTCCCTCTCCTCTCCCTCGCTCCGCTTTGCAGGTCATCCCTCCATGCCGGTTCTCCGTCCTCATTGGTCCCTCTGCCTCGCTCCTTCGCCCAACATCTTCAGCCTATCCACTAGCTCACCCATGCCATCACGCTCTACCCGCTCCTCGTCCATCACCAGACCTCCGTCGTTCCGGGTTACATCTACGCATCCCAGCCCTCCTCGTCCGCAACTAAGCCTAAAGCAAGCTGCTCCGCTGCACGTAGCCAATCGGCTCGTTCATCCTTCAACATCTCGCTTACAATTCGTCCCGCCTTCGGGTGAGAGAGCAGCGGCTCCAGAGCGCGGGCGCAGAATAACTCTAGCTCTCGCTCATCGTCCAGCAGACCACTCGTACTACGTAACAAATCGCTTATGAATCCGTCTTGGCCAAGCAGTCGCTCACGATCAATATCCAGTCCCGTTCTGAGCTGGACGGATTCCGGCCATACCCATATAGCACCACCATCACGCTCTAATTTCTTTAGTTGCTCGTCCCGCAGCTCGGCCAGCAGCTCCTGCAGCCCACTTCCGCTCTGGAGAACACGGTGCAGCGGACCACGCCCCTCAACGTACAGCCTTACCACCAAGGAGCGACCATCAGCTAGAGCCATGCACTGCTCTAGCTTCTGTTCCAGTTCATCCCGCAGCTCCTGCTCACTCGTCATCCCGTTGATCGAGACACTCTCCGCCAGCCAACGAACATGATCGGTCGTTCGAAACTGTACTCGCACATGCCCGGTCTCCGATACATCGACTAAGCAGCAGCCTTTCGGCCCCGTTTCCCGCACACTTCTTCCTTGAATGTTACCCGGGTATACGACCCACGGCGCTTCGCGCAGAATACGTCTGCTATGTATGTGGCCTAACGCCCAGTAATCAAGTCCGCTTGCGGATAACTGCTGTAGCGTGCAAGGCGCATAATTGTCATGACCAGCATCTCCGTCCACATTTCCGTGCAGCAAGCCAATATGGAACAGATCCGATCGACGGCTTGCATACAGGGCAGCCAAGTTATCTTTGACCGCTGAGGTCGGATACGACATTCCCTGAATATGAGCAAGCTTGCGACCTTGCCGGTCAACCGCTTCCACCCACTCCGGCTCCTTGGACGAGAAGAAATGGACCGATTCCGGCCAAGTAAGCTTCGCTTTCCGCCCATCATCCGGATCATGATTACCATGTACGATATACACAGGAATCGCCTGTTCCGATAGCTGCTCCATTGCCCGCTGGAACCGAAGTTGTGCCCTCAAGGATCGGTCTGCTCCGTCATAAATGTCTCCAGCCAGCACAACAAAATCTACCTGCTCCTCGATCGCCGTCTGTACCAAATTTCGCAGCGCTACGAATGTGGATTCGCGAATCACGCCCTTGATTGGCTCTGGAAGCGTCGACAAACCCTTGAACGGGCTGTCCAAATGCAGATCCGCTGCATGCATAAAACGAAAAGCTCTCATCTCAATAATCCTCCACAACGAACCGTTTCTGCCTATCTCCTATCTATTGTATAGCTTCCTCCCTATGCGCACAAGCGTTCGCTATTCTGAGCGAGCCTACAATATTTATGTTCCTATGCACCCAAGTGTGATAAACGTCACATCTAAGGCAAATATAATTTAATATACTTAACTAAAATAACCATTTCCCCTAACATCCAGATCAACCTGCCTAAGCTCCAAATGAACCCGCGTGTAAAATAGGATTGTGTGTGTTGATGCTTACAGCGCAGTTCGCGAGTCTACTAAATCCTCACACCTAATCTTTTCCTAATCGCCACTCCTAGCTGGAAGGAGGCTACACCTTCACATGTGCTGCACAATAAGCGTTGCCCCCGGGCACATCACGATTCATTTATCCGGGACGATCGGTGCTAAGGAGGCCACCTCCATACGACAAGAGCTGTTTCCATATATTCAGATCGGGATGAGCAGAATGACGATTAATCTTCTAGAAGTAACGGATATGAACAGCTCCGGACTTGGATTGCTTCTGGCGGCGGTCAAGCGAGCGGAGGAGGTTGGAGCGAAGGTCGAATTCATTCATGTAGGGAAACGGCTCGGTGTTTTTTTCCAGTCCGTTGGTATCGTATTCTGACAAAAGTCCATTCGAGCGAGGGGTCATCTTGAAGCTGCAACCAACCAACACCCTGCCTCTAGCAGGTACCCTATTAGCAGAGCGTTATGAACAAGCGTTTGAATACTTATTTCACACCTCGAACGATCCATTGTTTCTTATGGATGAACAAGGGGTTATTACCCGAACGAACTCGGCCTATAGTCGAATGACGGGCTTCAGCGAAGCTGAATCGACAGGACGGAGTATCACGCAATTTGAACCAGACTCGACTACTCAAGAACGGATCGAGGATCCTTTGATAGGGCTGCTAGCAGACAACAGATGCTGGAGCGGGGACGTACGACATCGGCACAAGGATGGTAACTCCTACAGCGCCCACTTAACGCTGCAAGCGATAAGTTCCTCCACTGACTTACCCACACCATATATCGGCCAGTTGGAGTTAATCTCACACCCTGCTTCCCTCGACAAGCTGCGCCTTCATGCACAAGTATTCAGCAATGCGAGCATCGGCATTATGATTACGGACACCCAGCTTCGGATTATGTCTGTCAACCAAGCCTTTACCGTTACCACCGGGTACACAGAGGAAGAAGCGGTCGGTCATACCCCTCAACTCCTGCATTCCGGCGTTCAGAACCAGCATTTTTATGTAAACATGTGGAAATCGATTCATACGACCGGCAATTGGCAAGGGGAAATCTGGAACAAGCGCAAAAATGGACAAGTGTACCCGCAATGGATCTCCATCACCACTTTACACGATCAGGAAGGGCGAATTTCCAACTATATTGGCATGTTCTCGGATATTACGGAACGGAAACAGTCCGAGGAGCAACTCAAGTACATGGCGCATTACGACATCCTGACCGGACTTCCGAACCGTACCTTGCTGCATGATCGGTTGAATGAAGCCATCTCGATGGCCCAAGCTTCGGGAACGATCGTCGCGATGCTGTTCGTGGATTTGGACCGATTCAAGATGGTGAATGACTCGCTAGGTCATGCCATGGGCGACAGGCTGCTTCAACGGATTGCCGATCGGTTGAAAGCGACGGCACGTGAGCAAGATACCGTATCCCGCCAAGGTGGAGATGAATTCCTGCTCGTCCTCCCCGGGTTGAGTAGATCAGATGAGGCACTGGAGCTGGCGCATTCATTCCTGCAAGAAATCCGGCGGCCGGTATGTATTGATGACCACGATTTGTTCCTGCATGCCAGTATCGGCATCAGTCTGTTTCCCGAGCACGGGTCCGATTTCGACACGCTGGTCAAGTATGCGGATCTCGCCATGTATCGGGCTAAGGAGCAACGCAGCGGTGTAAAGCTGTTCAACACAGACATCGGCCAAACCTTCCTTCGTAAGCTCAATCTTGAGAATGAACTGCGATGGGCGATCTCCCGACGCGAGCTGTCTCTCCATTATCAGCCCCAAGTGAGCAGCAAGGGAATGAAGTTGTGCGGCACAGAAGTGCTGCTGCGTTGGCATCATCCTGTCTTCGGCTTTGTTCCCCCTTCGGAATTCATCCCGATTGCGGAGGAGACTGGGAGCATTATCGACATTGGCCGATGGGTGCTGCAGGAAGTATGCACCCAGCTGAAGTCCTGGCAGCACAATGGGTATGACGCGCCAACTATTGCCGTCAACATCTCGGTCCGACAAATTCAACACAGTGACCTGGTCGAGTCCGTCCGCAGCTGCATTCAGCAATCCGGCTGCGATCCGCACCGGCTTCTATTCGAGATTACGGAGAGCAGCAGCATGTCCGATATCGAATCAGTCCTACCCACCCTGCTCGAACTTAAGAGCATCGGAATAAGGATTGCCATTGACGACTTCGGCAAAGGCCATTCCGCCTTGGGATCGATCAATCAATTTCCAATCGATGTGTTGAAAATTGACAAGAGCTTCGTTCAGGAGCTAACGTACGACACCAAGAGTCTGCTCATTATGAAAGCCATCATCGCTATGGCGCATGGTATGAATTTAACGGTCATTGCCGAAGGGATTGAGACGAAGGAACAGATGGAATCGCTGCGTGCGCTCCGTTGTGATATGGTCCAAGGTTACTGGATCGACCGCCCCATGCCGCTCGAACAATTCCAGATGCTCTACATGACCAAGCTGTCTTCGGCCTCCAAGATCAGATACCGGAAAAAGCTGAATCGATGAGCGCCTTCTCCTACTGTACCTGCACCACGCCGCTTAATCTTCACCGTGATCCAACCAAATTCGAATAGAAGAAGAGGAGGCTGATAATCCGATGCCCAAACGCCCGAAGCATCCCCTGGCAAAAATCTTTTCATTTTCCGATAAACAACAAAGAACCATTTCCCAACCTGAGCCTCAAGTAAATGCAAACACCGGGCAAGTTGTATTGAACATAGACCTGAACGACGAATTGGCCGAACAAATGGCTATGATTGATTTGACCGAACATGATTTATTACTGCTGAAATCGGTCGAAGAGCTGATGCGTGACAATATGGATGAGATTGTGGATAGCTTTTACTCCTCAGTCACAAGTGTACCCAAGTTAAAACATCTGATTGAACAGAAAAGCACGGTTGAACGACTGAGACTAACATTGAAAAATCATGTCCAGGAGATGTTCACAGGCGTTATTGATGAAGCGTTCATTGCGAAGCGGTTGCGAATCGCTCAAGTGCACCAACGAATTGGGCTAGAGCCGAAATGGTATATGGGTGCTTTCCAAAACATGCAGAACTCGTTATTGACTGTGATCTATAAGAACTTCCCGGATCGCGAACATTGCCTGAGTATCACCAAGGTCGTCACGAAGTTGTTGAACCTGGAGCAGCAAATTGTGCTGGAGGCATACGAGAAGGAGAACATGCTGCAACGAGTCAAGCAATACGAACTCATCAAGAGTGAATTGAAATCAAGCATTAGTGTGATTAGCGAGGAACTCGAGCTATTGACGGAAAACACAAGCGCCTCCGTAGAAGAACTGATCGCAACAAGCAACGACGTTCATTCTACCTTCTTGTTCAGCGTTCACAAATCCCAGGATACCGCAACGCTGGCTTCGAGCGGCAATGCAACGATTCAAGAATTGGCCGTGACGATTGCGAACATGCAGAACAGTACCGTCCAGATGGAGAACAAGATCATGGAGCTGAACGAATCGTCCAAGCAGATCAACAATATTGCTGCGATCGTCAAAGAAATTGCTGTCCAAACGAAGCTGTTGTCCCTGAACGCAGCCATTGAAGCCGCTCATGCAGGTGAGCATGGAAAAGGGTTCTCGGTTGTCGCAAGCGAGGTTCAGAAGTTATCCGGGGATACCCAGAGGGCTGTGGAACAAATGACCGATCTGCTTGTCCGATCAAGTAAATATACGATCAACGTTGTAGAGTCGATCCGCGAGGTGCAATCACTTATTACCGACGGTCAAACCAAATCACGTGATACCGCTTCTGTCTTCTTGACGATCATGAGCTCTATGGAGAGCAGCATGGTTGAATTGCAGAAGGTTGAAAGTGACATCCGCTCCTTAGTCAACGTAATCGAAGAGATCGGTGCTGCCACGAATCATGTCGCCGTCTCTGCCGAAGCTCTGAATACAACAACCAGAAACATTTAGCCGCTCCTCTGTGCCACAACCAGATGCAGCAGCTCATCGTCCAATGACTGGGCGTACGCGACATATCCATGGGATCGAAACCAGTCCAACAGCTCAGACCGATTCGCATAATGCTTGTTATTCAATGGGGCCTTCAGCGGCTCCTTGTTCCCTTGTTGCTCCCCCTGTTCACACCGAATCCGATGCTCTTCATCCACGAACATATGGTCAGTCAGACATATCCGGCCTTGTGATCGAAGAACACGCGACATTTCTTCCAAAGCGAGACGCTTCTGTTCCTCCGTCAGGTGCTGTAAGGCGAAGCTGGACACGATGAAATCAAAGCTCGCATCGAAATACGGCACAGCCATCAAGTTCCCCAGCTTGGTCTCCAGTGTAGGAACCTTATCCCTGCAACGCTTGAGCATCTCTGGTGATTGATCGACTCCGGCCATCTGAGCACCGGTCGCGATTAGCTTAGCAGCCAAATTGCCTGTGCCGGTGCCCAGATCGAGCCCTCTCTCGCCAGGCTGCGGATTTACGGCTGATGTCGCTTCTGCCAACACATGATCGTAGATGGATGTGGACGAGGCGTAGCCTTCCATCAGGGGCAGCCCAATATCGTATTCTCCGGCCAGCGCGTTGAAATCCCAACGGTCCTTCCACGCTGAACGAGCCGCCTTCATCCGTTTCTCCTGTGCTGCTAGCTGGAATACATCTTCCAATTCGAGCGTTTCCTGGCGTTGCGATTTCTCAATTAACGAATCCAATCCTGACAATAGCTGCTTGAGCTCCGTCCAGCGGGAGAACAGGAAGCTGCGCTGTACATTCAAGTAAGACGCGAATTCATCGGCATCTCCCGCTTCCAAGTGTTGAATCATATGCCTAATCTCATCCAGTGGAATATCGAGCTCGCGTAGCGCTCCGATCGTTTGTAGCTTCCAGGCATCCGCTTCCGAATAGACGCGATATTGATTATCTTGCTGTCTGTGCGGCTTAAGCAGCCCTTTCTCCTCATAGAATCGAATTGCCCTAGGCGTCATATTCAACTGCTCAGCTATTTGCTGGATATTCAACGTACTTCCTTCCCCCTTGTATGCCTGTTCATCGGTTTACGTTCCGTTCACATTGACCCCGGCGCCGGAGGCTAATCATACTGATCCAAGTCCATTTGTAGCTCATCATCGGCGTCCCTTCCATGTCAGTTGCATCACGATCCCATTTTACCACAAAATGGGTGGACATGAAGTTGCAAACACTAGGTTCGTGACGAAACGGTCGTTGCCAATTGCAGGAATGGCTAATATCTCCTATAATGTCCGTACGTGCGCACCGGTGAGAGCAACAAAGATAGAGAGAGGTAGGATCGGAGACATGAAGATTGAGATTGTATCGCTAAACGTTGGGATGCCAGCTATTCTTCGCCATGAGAAGATCGAGCTGATGAGCGGAATTATGAAAACAAGCGTGGGTGATGGGCCCCTCCCATTATCCGAGCTTGGATTCCAGGGAGATGGACAAGCGGATCTGGTTCATCACGGCGGTCCAGATAAAGCCGTCTGTGTGTATTCCTATGAGCATTATCCTTACTGGGAACAGGAGCTCAACAGTCCACTGGATTACGGAGCGTTCGGGGAAAACTTAACGGTGCTAGGCCTAACCGAGGATCGGGTGTGCATCGGCGATGTATACGCCATTGGAGATATTCGGGTGCAAGTATCCCAACCCCGGCAGCCTTGCCACAAGCTGGCCAAGAGGTATAACCGACCAGATCTGGCACTTTTGGTGCAGCAAGCCGGGTTCACCGGATTTTATTTCCGTGTGCTCGTCCCAGGCGTATTCGACTGCAAACAACCGTTGACCTTAGTGGAACGAAATCCAGCTGAGGTAACGGTTGTTGAGGCGAATCATACTTACTACATCGACAAACACAACTTGGCCGGTATTCACCGACTTCTTGGTGTACAAGAGCTGTCCAGCAGCTGGAGAAGCTCTCTGGAACAGCGCTTGTTGGGGGTTTGATTGCGTGTAATGTCTACACATACTCCGGGAAACGTTCCTTCAATCGACCGCTCATCCACAGGCATACGTCCCATAGGTCGGCAACAGGCTCGTTGTTGAAAGGCAGGGTGTGCATGTAGCCCGGAGGCCCGAATTCCGGCGTTACGGTGATGAACTCGCTGCCCTTCTTCTCGTGTTGGCTGAGAATGCGCGCCCACCAGCCTTCATGCGTCTCCAGCTCCGTCTTATACTCTGGAGCGGCTGGATGCGGGACCTGCGGTCCTTCGGCATAGCCTACACGAGCGTGTATATGTAGCGACCGATTCATAATCTTCACTAGATTGTCCTTCTGGTCTTCGAGCAGCGATTCGCATACACAGCAGAAATGGCTGAAATCAGCCGTCACATGAAGCTCCGGGTACAGATCGATCATGTGGGCCGTGTGCCATGGGGTGAAGAACGCTCTCCCGCGATGGGTTTCATGCGCGATTGGAATGCCGACCGCTTCTTCCAACCGAAGCGCCTTTTCGAAGAAAGAACGCTGTTGGTCATACGACGTACTGTCCTTCATGGAGTGAGCTACGATCAACCTCGGCTGCAGCTTGGCCGCTTGTTCGACCTGCGCACGCAAGGAGGCGAAATGGTCCCCGCCCTGCGTATATACTTGGAGGATGAGCTCCTTGTTATGATTACGAAGTAAGTTCAGGAAGGGCTTCTCCTCTTCTGCCCCTGGAATCCCGGTCTCTATGCCGTCATAACCTGCTGCTATCAACTGCTCGGTCTTCTGCAGCAGCGAATCCCCTGGCATTCCCCAAGTCGATTTGATCATTCTCAGCTTCATACTGAATCGCTCTCCTTTGTCAAAGGCGTTGTTTCATAGATTTGCTTGAGCTGACCGATAACGCGGCTAAGCGAATACGTCATCTTCGCCTTCATCCACGCAGAACGCGCCAGTTGGTAACGATATGTCGGATCTGCCATGACCAGCTCCAGTGCATTACACAGGCCCTCCGAATCGCCTGGTTCAACAAGCAAGCCGTTGCGTCCGTGCTCGATCTGCTCGGCAATACCGCCAACGTTCGTCCCCACGAGAGCCAGGCAGCAGAGCGCTGCTTCGGCGAATACGGAACCGAACGCCTCCGCACGCGAGGGCAGCACGAATATATCAAAGAATGGCATAAACTCCTCAGGATGCAACATGTAGCCATAAAAAATAATTTCTTCATAAATGTTCAGATCGATCGCCATCTGTTCCAGCTCTTCCCGAATCGGACCGTCCCCGATCAGATGCAGAACGAAGGGATGACCGCGTCGTTTCAACTCTGCGCACGCCTTCAACAGCGTATCGATCCCCTTGGCTGGTACGAGCCGACAAACCGTGATGAGCTGCGGGATCGTATTCTCATGAGCAACCGGACGGAACCGTTTCTCATCGAAGCCATTCGGGATGACTTTGATACGATCGGCGTCCTTCATATAACTGGCGGCATAGCTCTTGAATGATTCCGACACCGTCAATATACCGTCGAGACGCTGTTCCAACTCCCCATACAACGAGGTGAGGAATCGATGCTCCGGTCCGCCGGCGGCGATCTTTCCATTGAGAATCAATTCACGTTCATAACTGGAATGAATCGTTAGCAGCACCGGCGTATCGGGAAACAATTGCTTCATGACTAGCGCTGCGATAGGATGATGGGCATGTATAAGGTCGTAAGGTTTACGGATACGCAGACGGGTCCACCATACATAATCTTTGTAAGTCTGTATATATTTGTCCACAATCGGGTTGCCTGCGAATAAGGTCCAATCGAATGTAGCGAACGACACTTCTTCCGTCCCTTTGCTCCGAACCCGTTTCGGGATGGAGAACAGCTCCATCTCCCAACCCATACCCTCGAATTGTTGACAAATGTAAGGGACCATGGAGGAGACGCCGCCGGGCTGCTCGGGTGGGAAAAACAACGCTTGTAAAATATTCATGTGCATTCGCTCCCATTTGGTAATCTACGCTGTAAGAAAAAAAATCTGTTATAATACGGAGACAGTCCACCCCATAGACGGAGGCAGCCTTGAACTTCTCGGAACTGTTCCTAGGAACGTATGCGCAGGTATATTCATTGTCCTGCATGCTATTGATATTGCTACTTATGCTCATTATGTCGCTTCGGCTGCTCTGGGATCGCTGGCGTAGAGCGTATTTGACACTTACCGTATCCCTTACCGCCATTATTGTGCAGCATCTGCTGCTCATCGTGACTGCCGTAACATCCGGAGCCCATGTGATCTGGATCGGTTATGCGGAACAGCTGTTGAAAGTAGTGTCTTATATCTTGCTCAGCTTGGCGATATACCAACTATACAATTCAACAAGAAAGCGGGATTCCCTTTATTTTTATTCGCTACTACTCGTCACCTTGCTTCTTGCGGTCGTGCAATTTCAAATTCCTAATTGGCTGCAGGGTGCTCCGGAACAAGTCCAGTTGTTGCAAAATATCGGCCTTGAGCTTTATTTATTCGCGCTCATTCTAGGCAGCTTATTCGTCTTGCCACCGCGCATTGGACAAGCGATCAAGTACCAGGCCGCCACGATCACCTATTTGCTCTGTCACGTAGCTCATATCATGAACCGGTACGTGGTGGATGCGCCGCTGCTGTTCTTAAATCTGGTAGAATACTACTTTCCGTTATTGTATTTCTTCATTCTATTCATGTTCCTGTTCGATCGGATCGTCGAGTTGATGCATACCATATACCGGTCTTCCATTACAGATGGACTAACAGGCCTTTATAACCGCAAATTTTTCGTGAAACGGGTATCGCAATACACCGCTCGGGAGCTGCCTGTCTCTGTGCTCTTCTTCGATATTGATAATTTCAAGAAACTGAATGATACGCACGGTCACCAAGCTGGTGATGAAGCTCTACGCCAGGTCGCCCAAGTACTCTTGGAGGACAGTGAGCAGATCGGCGTCGTTGGCCGTTATGGCGGTGAAGAGATGGTCATCCTCATTACGAACGATTCCATCAAGCCCGGTGAACTGGCCGAGCAGATCAGGCAGCGGATCGAGCATTCCGTTGGCGTGACCGTCAGTATCGGCTACAGTAAATATCACAGCGGACAGACCGCTGACGAGCTCATTCGCGAAGCGGACCAGGCCATGTACATAGCGAAGACAACCGGTAAGAATAAAGTCGTGAAGTTCACGAAAAGTATGGCTAAAGCCAAGTGAATTCTAGGTTGTGGTTGCGGGCTTAGCGGGTCCGGTTCCAGAACATGGATCGGAATTCTAACGGCGTCATGCCTTCGTGCTCCTGAAATTTTTTGTGAAAATAACTGATTGTCGTGTAGCCCGTCTGTTCAGCAATTTGATTGATCGGCCAATCCAACCGCTCCAACAGCAACTGCTTGGCGGCTTGCATCCGGCACGTTGTCATGAATGTGGTAGGCGTCATCTGCGTCGCTTTCTTGAACATTTTGCAAAAGTAATACGGACTAACCTTCGCCCGCTCCGCCCATTCCTCCAAACTGAAAGGCTCCGCCGACCTGCGACGCATTTCGGGTAGCAACTGATGGATACGCTCCAGTGCCTCTGTACTTCGACTCGCTGTAAGTGGGATCGCTTGGTTGATGAACTCTGCCAGCAGCCAGTACGTAAGACCGGACAATCGCGGTACGTGCAGGAAATTGTGCTCCGACGATTCGTTCAGCAGCTCATCGTGTGCTTCCTCCCAAGGCTTCAACTGCTTCAGTGTCCAGAGTGGCGAGACTTGAAACCCTCGCTCATTCAGGAAAGGCTGAAGCTCTTTGCCATAGAAGTGCACCCAACGCACATTCCACGGCTCTTCCCTGCTGCTATAATACTTCTGTTCCTTCTGCGGATAGTATAGAAATGCATCGCCTCTCTGCAACAGTTGAGTGTCTTGCCCCATCTCCACATACCCTTTGCCGCTAATGATCACATGAATGCTGAATGTCTGCCAAGTCCCGGCTGGACGTTCCACGACATGATCAGGTTGCTCCGCATACCAACCTACTGATTCCGGTAAGCATAGATAAGGATGTTCGTTCCAAGTCGGCAAGGCCACATGCAGCTTCATCTATCTCACTCCAATGACAATATCGTGTTATTCAGATCAATAAAGTGTCATTTTCATTTTAAAGCTACCGATCTATAATGGCAATATAGTCCTATAAATTAATAATCGAGGTGTCGTGAGATGAACAAGGAAAAGAAGCTTCGTTGGGGAATTGTAGGTTGCGCAGGCATCGCCATTCGTTCCGTTATTCCAGGAATTCAGCAATCGCTTACAGGCGAAGTGGCAGCTATTGCAAGCCGTGATGAAGAGAAGGCGAAGTCAACTGCTGAGAAGCTAGGCATTCCTACCGCTTATAACAGCTACGAAGCTCTGCTAGCTGATGACTCGATCGATGCGGTGTACATCCCGCTCCCGAATCATCTGCACAAAGAATGGACCATTCGTGCAGCAGAAGCAGGCAAGCATGTGTTGTGTGAGAAGCCGTTCGCTCTGACTGCAGCGGAAGGCGAGGAAATGGTAGAAGCTTGCGCGAAGGCTGGCGTTCATCTTGCCGAAGCATTCATGTATCGACATCACCCTCGTTATGAACGAATCAAGGAAATTATCGCTTCGGGCGAAATCGGTACGATCCGCGGTATCCATGGGACGTTCACATTCAACTCCTCTGGCTCTTCGGAAAATGTTCGCTTCCACCGTCATATGGGGGGCGGAGCTTTATATGATATCGGCTGTTACCCGATCTCCGCTGCCCGCTACATCCTTGGCACGGAGCCGCAAGCTGCAACTGTTCAAGCCTTCTTCTCACCGAAGCATGGCGATGTGGATATGATGGCATCTGGACTAGTGGAATTCCCGGACAGCATTGGCTTGACATTCGATTGTGCGATGTGGGCGAGCTTCCGTAACACATTGGAGATTCTAGGGACGGATGGACGTATCTATCTACCATCCGCTTTCGTATCCCCTCCCGATCAGACATCTATGTTCACCGTGTTCGCTGCGAGCGGGCAACGCGACGAGACATTCCAGCTAACGAACCAATATGCGTTGCAAGCGGACGATTTCGCACATACAGCATGGGGTGAACAATCCGCTCGATTCGAACCGGTTGATGCTGTTAACAATATGAAGATTTTGGACGCTTGCCTGCTATCTGCTGATCAGCGCATCCGCGTTCAATTGGAGGGATAATCCGATGAATTCATTTTCCATCAAAGGACTCGACCGTCAAGTGACCCAGCTTATTATGGGGACGGACTATTATTCGCCTGACATTCAAGAGAAAGTTAATACTCTGCTCGATTCTTATGTAGCCATTGGTGGGAATACACTCGACACCGGACATATATACGGGGGTGGCAAGAGCGAGCGAGCTATCGGCAATTGGATCGCTGAACGCGGCAACCGTCAAGACATATTGGTGTTGACCAAGGGTGCTCATCAAAATGCGAACGGCCCACGGGTAAACAAGGAAGCGATCAACCAAGACTTAATAGAAAGTCTCGAGCGTCTGCAGACCGATTATGTCGATTTGTACGCCCTGCATCGCGATGACCCTGCTGTGCCCGTCGGCCCCATCATTGAAGCGCTTAATGAGCACATCGAAGCAGGCCGTATTCGTACGATTGGCGGTTCTAACTGGAGTCATCAGCGTCTGCAGGAAGCGAATGACTACGCCGCTGCGCACAGGTTGGTCGGGTTCAGCTTCAGCAGCCCGAACTTGAGCCTCGCTAAGGCTAATGAGCCATTCTGGGCGGGTTGCATCTCGGCTGATGCGGATTCGATCCAGTGGCATGAAACGACCCAATTGCCGCTTTTGTCCTGGTCTTCGCAAGCTCGCGGCTTTTTCACCGGCCGGTTCACACGCGACAACCTGGAAAACAAGGACTTGGTACGCGTCTTCTACAGCGATGATAACTGGGAACGTTATCGTCGTGCCGAAGAGTTGGCGAAGGCTAAAGGGTTGACGGCTATACAAATCGCGCTCGCCTTCGTGTTGAATCAGCCCTTCCCGGCGGCCGCACTTATCGGACCGCAAAATCAGCAGGAGATGGATTCCTGCAAAGAAGGCGCATCGGTTAAGCTGACGCCGCAGGAGATGGCTTGGCTGGACTTGTCAGYCGAGTAACACTTTTCAGCCCTTTCGCTTCCCAGTAGGAAGTCGGAAGGGCGTTRTTTGTGTTTTGCCCCCCCCTTCCGAGTTCGATACGATTATTGCCATAGGAACCCGGGTATGTGCTTGTGCTGATCGGACTCGAGAAGCCTGGTGAACGCGAACACGGGATTAAGCAGCTGCACGCCATGATCCGGCACGCGAAGAGCGAGACTTGGCAAGGCGTTGAAGTCGAAGCCGCCATCAGCCGCGTATATACTTCCGACACCGTCCATCTTCCGAAAGCCTACCAAGATATCGCCGATTGCTTCGATTACCGCCATATCGACGCGGACGACGCCATCATCGACTTCTTGCAGATCCATCCTACGTGGAATGTGTACGCGCCGCTCGACGAAATCGAGAAGGCGGCGCAGTGTCTTGTTGTCGGGAATGCAGGAGAGTGCATCCGTATCATCGAAGCGATCATCCGGCACAACGAAGAGCGCCGGGTCCACCGCGCTCAATTGGTGACTGTGGCTCGGACGATCTTCTACGAGCTGGTTAAGCATGGGGAAACGACAGACGTTGATGCCAAGCGCATTGTCGCTCTGGAGAAGGCATTCCTTCAACAGCTCGAACCGCCTGCTGGGGCTTCCGACATCCGAAGTGCGCTGATCCGAACGGTCCGCACCATCGCCGAATCGGCCAGATCGGATCCCAAGCGCAAGCTGGATCCCGCGTCGGTTGCGCAATACATTGAAACGCATTACATGGACAATTTACACTTGGACCATATGGCGGAGAAGCTGCAGACGACACCCAAATATTTCTCCAACTTCTTCAAGCGCACGTTTGCAATTAATTTCGTTGAATATTTGAATAAGGTGCGGCTTCATCAAGCCAAGCAGTTGCTGAAGAATACGGAGTTATCCATTTCCGAAATCGGGGAGAAAACCGGCTACTTGAATGCTTCCACGTTTACAACCACCTTTAAGAAGCACTACGGAATTTCTCCTAGCGAATACAGAAAGCAGCTGAAACCATAATTAGGGAGGAACTCCGGCTATGAAGGCTGTCCTTTCGGTTCAGCCCTTCCGCAAGCTGGTTGCTACAGTCCGCGTACTATGGCTTCTGCTGACTCCTGCGAATTCAGCGCGGCTTCTCAGCCGCGGTTACGAAGACACTTCGCGTGTTCCGCAGGTCTCCCCAGATAAGAACGTCATCTTTCTGCCTGCAACCACTCGAGTTTACAGGAATCAGATTCTGCCTCGCGGCAGACACCCTTGCTCTTGGCTAACGGTAGGCGTTCGCCAGACCCCGGGACTTTGACCCTAGAGATGACGCCCATGCTAGGCGTACGAAGAGAGAAGCCACCTGGAGAATGATTCTCCGGTGGCAGTTGGTGGTGCGTATCGGTTGTGGTGGCGGCACAATTGAATAACGCCGCACCTAACACAAACCAAACCGTGCTTATCGTAGAACTTATTGTTACTGTTCAGGTCGTATACCTGTGATTACGACACCTCAAGATCCATTTTCAAAGCCGGTCTAGAGAGCCATAGCTCGAATTATCAGGCTATCGCGTAACAAATCAGAACGAAGCCCACACAAATAGCTGTGTACTTGGAAATAAGAGAACACAGTTCCCTTATTTCCAATCCATTGCCTTCTTCTTCGGAAATAGAGGAACTGAGTTCTTCTATTTCCGAAGAAATGGATGGAATAGCCCCTACCAACAGAAATAAGAGAACTGAGTTCTTCTATTTCTTACGTTGATGATTGAATGTGATAAATAAGAGAACTGAGTTCCTCTATTCTCATTAATAGTTCTAACGATTCAGATTAAAGTCCGCGTCTACTTAAACGCCTACATAAGGGATCGGGTCGGTCAGTCCGGCATCGGCAAAACCTTTCAACCGCAATCGGCAACTATCGCAATCGCCACAGGCTTCCGCTTTCCCGTTGTAACAGGAGGTCGTCAACTCATATGGAACTCCAAGTCGATTCCCCTCTCGGATAATATCTGCTTTGGTTAGCGAGATGAGCGGTGTCTTGATGGAGATTCCTTTGCCCTCTACTCCTACCTTGGTCGCTAGCGCAATGACTTCTTCCACCTTGGCAATAAATTCGGGCCGGCAGTCGGGATATCCGCTATAATCGAGCGCGTTGACCCCAATGTAAATTGCCTCCGCCTCCATCACTTCCGCGAATGAAGTAGCGATGGATAAGAACAGCAAGTTGCGTCCTGGCACATAAGTAACCGGAATGTCGGTTTCCTGGCTGGCAGCATCCTCCTCGTGTGCAGTCGGAACTGCAATACTCTCGTCAGTTAGGGCGCTTCCGCCAAAATCCCGCCAAAATCCAAGTTGAACGATACGATGACGATCCTGTACACCGTAAAATTGAGCTACTTGGCTTGCATTCTCCAGCTCGATTCGATGACGTTGTCCATAGTCGAACGAAAGCGGGAACAGCTCGTAACCCGCTTCCTTGGCCATCCCCATACACGTTGTGCTGTCCAGGCCTCCACTTAGGATGATGACTGCTTTTGGGCTCATTCAAAGAACATCCCTTTCTACTGTTTATGTGAGTCGATCCCCTCGGATTCGAGGACACGGACGATTGAATCCATCTGTCAAAACCACGCTTATTATATCACTGGGCCTAGCTTCTCACAACGCGAACGAGTGGGTATAATAGGGAAGTACTCGACTCGACAATCAGAAAGGATTAAGTATTCATGCCGTCTTCCCAATCTTCCGAAACCAAAACTACCGAAACCGGAACCAAAGCCAAGCCTATCCAACTTCCTGCAGATTTCGTTACACGAATAAGCGATCAGCTCGGTGACGAAGCAACTGCATTCTTCCATAGCTATGAATTATCACGAACACAAGGGTTGCGACTCAACCCGCTCAAAGTGCATACTCCATATGCAGAAAACCCCGTTTATGAAGAGTTGGTGCGCCTATTCGGCCTGGAGCCGGTTCCCTGGTGCCCGACGGGATTTTATTACGCAGATAGTGCCCGGCCAGGCAAGCATCCCTATCACCAGGCAGGCGTCTACTATATGCAAGAACCTTCAGCTATGTCCGCTGCGGAAATGTTGAGTCCTGCTCCAGGAGACATCGTACTGGACTTAGCCGGGGCACCTGGTGGCAAATCAACTCAGCTCGCTGGTATGATGCAAGGAGTCGGTCTGCTCATAGCCAATGAAATTCATCCGGGGCGGGCCAAAATTCTCAGCGAGAACATCGAACGCTACGGGGTCCGCAATGCCGTAGTAACGAGTGCAACACCAGATCAGCTGGCTGAACGATTCCCTGCCTTCTTCGATAAAATCATGCTCGATGCCCCCTGCTCTGGCGAAGGCATGTTCCGCAAAGACGCTGACGCACGGGAAGAATGGTCACCTGAGCATGTCGCGATGTGTGCCACCCGCCAGCTCGATATCCTGGATTCGGCAGCCGTCATGCTGAAGCCGGGCGGACTGTTGGCTTACTCCACATGCACGTTCAATCGCGAGGAGAATGAAGAAGTCCTCGAGGCGTTCACCTCGAGGTATCCCGACTTTTCCGTCCTGCGGACGGAGCGCATTTGGCCGCACCGGCAACGGGGCGAAGGGCATTTCGTCGCGCTGCTGCGCAAGCAGGGCGGCGATGGCGACAGCAGCGTGGGCGCAGCAGCGACGGGCCGCAGGCCCGCGGCGCTCGCGGCCAGCGAGCCGCGCGGCGCACGCGGCCGCGACGCG
>NZ_JBFUIX010000062.1:0-41999 GCF_056401635.1 Paenibacillus sp. P4_E11
TAATTATCCGTACCGGTTCCTGTAGTTTCGTTGAAATCTCCGACAGCCCCATATTGTTCGATATCCACCCCATGGTCGGCGATGCTTGCCGCTAAGCTTTTAGGTTTAATTCCTAATTTCAACAGATCCCCTATTTTATCAGTCAGTTCTGGATAACCTGCTAAGTTGGCGATGTTTAATTCGTCTTCGCCCCCCCTGCTATGGGTTGCCGCATGCAGCTCAGTGTTTTTTGCAAAAGCAGGCTGGGCTCGAAGCAAACTTCCTGAAGCTACGACGATACCTGCCATCCCTATCGAAGATAAAATCTTCCTTCTACTTACTCTATTTTTACTCTCTGACATGTTCATTCCTCCTTATAACGTGTGATAGAAAGAATCGTTGGCGATCAGTCAATTTCTTGACAAAGMGTTCCTGCAATATAACGTGGTCCACGAGGATCATCAAAGTAATAATAGGTCACCAATATAAGGTCATCCTCCATTTGGACTGCACTAGTATAACCAAGATCTACTCCCGGGGCGTCGTCACGCAATACCGTCTCATGGACCTCCTCCCAGTTTTCGCATTCACTGTCGAGAAGGAAACCACGGATTCCGAACGGTTCAAACCGGTAGCCGTAGGATATCAAAACCTTACCGCTTCGCAGTTGAAGAGCATGATACGGACTTGGGGAATAAATATTCCTCTTGACCGGTTCGGTCCAGGTCAACCCTCCGTCATACGATTCCGATGTAAACAAGGGACTGATTTTACCGTTAGGCTCCGGCCCCCTCCGGCTCCCCGAACGGAGGAAGGCAACGATTTTTCCAGTAGGTGTTAAGTGAAGCATCGGTTCGTTAAAGGCATATTCGTCTTGTTCCAGTGCAGCCAATCGGGTCCATGAAGCGCCGCGATCCGTCGATTTCATGATGTAGACCGAACCGCCGTGCTGCAAGTTCTCTTCACCATAAGTCGGCAATACAATTGAGCCGTCTTCGAGTTCTACCGCATTACCGCGCACGGCCCAACCGCCGCCCTCGACGCGTATCGGTTTATCCCAAGAATATCCACCATCGGAGGAACGAATCGAATAGATGCCTCCTAGCCGGCCAACCCAATGTTCGAATACAGGATGATCCATCAGACGGGATAATCCGGCATCTTCTTTACGAAATACTTTCCATAGGAAGTAAGTGCAGAACAGGGTTCCATCCTTTAGCTTGATGATGCACGGATCCTGCACTCCGGCAGCAAAATCGTCGTACAGGAGAGAAGGTGCGTCCCACGTATTGCCATTATCGCTGGAAGTGACAAACACCGCTCTAGCCGCCGGGTCCACATGAGTGGCGTCGCCATATTGCTTTTGGCGATCCGGGGCTTGCCGGAAGGCCACATAAATACTGCCGTCGTCGCGTACGACTGCGTTCGGGAATGTATTATAATGCTCATCCCGACAAATAATGATGTCCTTTATTTTCTGCAGCATTGAACCGTTCACCCTTTCTTTACCATTATCTCTTTGATTGGCAGCACGAACATATAGCCCATCAATGTTTCATGGAGACGCATCCTGTTGATTTTTCTCAAAGCCTGCAACTCCTTATGGAAACAGAACATTGCTTCTGTTGATCTTTTACTTCAGCTTCTTCACCTCCCTCTCGCTTCGTCTTGCATTTTTTTGATAAAATCGTCTAGGCTGATTTTCCCCAGCTCCAACTGCGGCCTCTCGCGAAGGAATAGATCTGAAATCGCCGCTTTAATAGCAGCATCCTCTTTGGACGGGCCATAAACGCTAACGGATGGGATCGTTTCGTCATGGATCCGCTTAATCGTATCGAGGAACGCTTTATCGTATAGATCCTTGTGTACCTTCTTGTCTTTATCGATAAACTCATTGAAGATGTTGTAGAACACATCTTTATTGACTTGCTTGTAAGCCGGATATGCACCTATCAAATCAGGGATTTCCGTGGATAGGAATTTAGCGAATAAAAACGATTCTTCCGGATATTTCGTCTTTGAATTTACCGAATAGCCCCAGCCCAGCCCTAGACGAGATACCTTGGCTTTAGAGCTTGCATCATATCTAGGCATGAAGGTTACGCCGTATTTGAACTTCAACGAGTCTTGACCCAATACCCCGTCGTTCAGCTTTCTCATCGACCAAAGCACCGGCGTCCACCAATTGCCTGTCATCATGGCCGTCTTTTGTTGAGCGAAGAGAACTCGTTGATCCATTTTTTCAAGCTCTTTCTTCAAATTGGTAGGTGAAACGCCGCTGTCGGCCAGCTCTTTATTTAATGCGACGGCATTTTTAAATCGAGGGTCTGTAAAGTTCGGTACGTTGCCATCCTTTAGCCAGTTCCAGCCGGCATTGCTTGCGGAATCCAAGAAATCATTCATGATTCCAAATACCTTGGTGTTTCCGTTACCCGACGACAATTTTTTCGCCATGTCCGCAAGTTCCTGCATCGTTGTATTTTCGTCCGGATACTTGATGCCCTTGGCATCAAACATATCTTTGTTATACCAAAGCATGTTCATGGACACCGTGTAAGGTAGAAAATAATGCTTGTCGTCTACAATAACATCATTGATGGCTGGACCGAAATCTTCATCCATTTTGAGTCCAATTTTAGCTGCCAGCTGGGTTATATCTAGCAGCATCCCCTGAGTGGCCCGTTGCGCAATGGCTAAATTGTCCATTAGAATGACATCCATCGTCTCGTTGCCGGCAACCGCAACATCCAAAGCTCTAAAATACTCCTTCGGCGTGTTCGGAAACTCCTTATACTCAATCTCAATGTTCGGATGGTTTTCCTTCCACTTTGCAATAATACGTTCCGACTTTCCGCCTGCGAGGTAACCGTATCCCACCCACGTTAATTTTGCGTTTTTTGCATCTGCCACAGGCTTCACGGGCTCCTGTTTTCCGGCACTGGATTGGCCCGTTTGTTGGAAGCAACCGGCTGCTAGAGCAACTACTGCGTAGCTTATTACGATAGTACGCAGCCATTTGGCCACTGATTTCATCGGTTTTTATACACCCCTTTGACAATCTATACTCATTATAAGCCGATTCTAAATAGTGGCACAGAAGGTAACTGTCTGAAATGGTAGGTGAAAGTAACCACATTTATAATAGGTGATTCATGTACTCCTTGGGGCTCACTCCCGTAACCTCTTTAAACACCTTACTAAAATGCTTAGGGTCGGTATATCCGACCATTTGAGCCAATTCGTAGTTTTTGACCGAGTAATTTTGCTTGAGGATCCGGATAGCGCTACTGATGCGCATTTCCTTCAGATACTGATTGAAGGTCATCCTTTTTTCATTCCGGAATAGCCGCGACAGATGCTGCCGGCTTACGCTGAATTGATCTGCAAGATCTGTAAATACGATATCCTCATGAATATGCTCATCCACATATTTTATTATTTCCTTGACGATTTTCCTGGTGCTTCCTTGAAATAGAAAATGATAGGTTTCGATCATCCCTCCCAGGATGACACCCATCATCCGATGGAGTGCACGAAGATGAGAAGCCTCGAGGATGGATTGTACCGCCCTAGCAACACTTTCCTGCGATACGATGTCGTCATGAGCCGACTCCCTTAACACTGCGGCGGCTTTCAGGAGCAAGTTCACATAGTACTTGTACACACTTTCCGGGGTATAGCAGGATTCGCTGCTTAACTTAAAAAAAAGCTCTGACAGCTTCGCCCGGACCGTCCCCGGGTGATGCGAACGTACGGCCTCGATAAACTCCGACTCCCAGGACTCCGATAGTTGAAGTTCTTGATAGTTGTTAACGGGAAACGATTTTAGATGAAACATTTGTTGTCCGTTATAAAATAAGCACCCCTGCAAATGAGCTGCTTCTCGTAGTACTGCATTATATAGGTGGAGATTTTGATTTCTAAGGATATCACTGTACAAAATCGCTTTTGCATCATTCATTACATCCATAATCGCTTCCGCACTGCTCTCATCTCGGTGAGTTGTTATCGAATTGGAAACAATCAGCACGACAAGACCGATCCGCTGTTTTTCAGCCAAATAAATGGTCGTCTCATTGCCCAATATCTGAACTAATGGTTCAAACAGCCGCTGCTTAACCTCATCCGCCATCCAACGATCCCCTTTTCGTGGAGCAAGCAGAAGAAACTGAAAGGACATCCGTGGAAAAGATTGTGCAATTGTTTGCGGGAATGACGATAGGTCTTCATGGACGTATTCGGCATTTATCCATTTAAACAACCCCATCTCGACAAATTGAACGGCCATCGCCTGAATGGTTCCTTTGTGATTCTCTGTATCGGTCTCTCTTTTTTTCTTGATCTTCTCAAGCAGCCGTATGACATCCTGTAGATCTACTGGCTTCAATAAATAATCAACCGCCTTCAGACGAAGGGCTGCTTGAACAAAATTGAAATCACTGAAGCCGCTGACAATAACGACCGAAACGTGAGGGAACTTATCAGCTATGATCGCCAACAGTTCAAGCCCCCCCATTTCCGGCATTTGGATATCAAGAAAAACGATTTCTATATGATTTTTGTTTAAATATTCCAATGCTTCCAAGCCGTTTCCCGCTTCCGCCTCAACCTGAAAGCCGCAATCTGCCCATGGGATGTGCTTTCTCATGCTTTCTCTAATTACCGGCTCATCCTCCACAATCATCACAGGGATCATCTCATGACCTCCTTGTTTTCGTATATGGATTCTATACGGGGTAAGGATAATTGTATTTTAGTCCAAAATAAAGGTCGGCTTGTGACCGACATAGTTCCCTTGTCCCCATATACGAGTTGGATACGCTGCCGTATATTGCTTAGACCTATTCCCTTTTGAAGGTTAGCATCCGTCGTGCGCTCACTCTCTAACATCAACCGCTTCCCATACTCAATGCCGTTGCCATTATCGGCCACAACAATTCGAATTTGATCTTCGTGAGCTGCAATTTGAATGAATAAGCAACCTTTCCAGCCGTCCGTACGTTGTTTTTTATCGATCCCGTGCAACAGGGCATTCTCCACTAGCGGCTGTAAGATAAACTTTAAAACGGGCAAAGTTAGCACCTGCTCGTCCACATCCCATTTGATCCGAATACGATCCCCATACCGCAATTCCTGAATGGACAAATACGCCTGAATGTGCATCAGCTCTTCCCGTACCGTAACCATCTTCATCCCTGTGTGAATGCCGGATCGAAGAAAAATAGACAGGTGTCCGATAATACTGGAAACCCGGTTCGGTCCCCCTCCCATATCAATCGCCATCCATTTGATTGTATCCAATGTATTATATAAAAAGTGAGGATTGATCTGTTGAAGGAGGTGAGAGAGCTCCGCCTCCCGATTTTTCAATTCGATTGAATGAAGGTTGCGCGTCAGACGCTGTATTTTTTCAATCATATCGTTCAAATGACCAGCTAATTCATCGATTTCGTAAGAGCCGTAAACAGCCGGCAGGCGCATGTCGGGCCAACRCTCCTGTATCGCATTCCGAAGCTGAATAATCAGTTCGCGAACGGGCTTCGCCATCCTGTTCGAAACGAGCGTAATGACAACTAGAATGATAGCAAGCATAAACAATAGCATATATCCATTAAACAGCATGATTTCCTGCTGAGCCTCATTGAACTGAGACTCGTCCAGTGCAGTGGCCATCTTCCAATTTGGTGTCTGAATCGTATCGTAGAGCACCATGTAACGCTGGCCGTTCGATGAAAGCTCCAAACTCCCCGCTGACTGTTGCGCTATTCCTTTTACCGGAATGATTCGTTCATTGCTGCTGCTTTTCCTATAGATCTCGTTGCCTTGCCGATCGGTCAGAAGAAACTCGCTCGACATTGCGGCTATTCCGCTATCCGTTAAACGAAGAGCATTTTTATCGAAGGCGATTACGTAGTATCCCAAATGTGTATTTCGCTCCAGCAGACTGAACAGCTTCCTTGAGGTGATAAGCACGTCATTGCCGAATATATCTTTCGGTTCGTTCAAGAACAAGGTTTCCCCCATTGAATGCTCAACCTGCTGAAAATAGGACTTCTTCGTGATAGGCTCATTATTGATGAGACTGTTGATGGTGGAAAACAATAACTCGCCGTGCTTGTTGTACAGGTTCACGTATTTAATATTTCTCATATCGATCTGCTGATAGGAGAATGCTTTAAGAAGCTCCTGGTCCAGCTTTATACGACTATCCGCTTCGTGCATCAAGCTCTGTACGGAATCATCAACGAAGATCATGTTCGATGCTTGCGCGGAGTAGCTCAGATTAGCCTCTAAAATGTTACCGATCTGGTGAACATACTCTTGATAGTATTTTTGGAGGTTGTGTTTGATTTGAATAGAAGTGTAATGATAATTAACCGCATATAAGAGGGCGGCTCCCAGTACGCTCAATCCGAACATGTACGAGAACAGCTTGAATCGAAAGCTTACTGAGAACGTCTTACTTGTTCTGTAAGCAATAAAGTCCTGAATGTTGTCCACCTGTTTGATTTCCATCAGCTGTTTCTTTAGATGCTCAATAGGAGACATCATTTTTCGAGCGAAAAGTGTTGTGAGACCCGTCACCGTTATGAATAGTGCTAGGAGTACGTATAATAGAGCCTCACGATTACCTCTAACCATTGCCTGATATTCCGGGTCATCATCGATTGAGAGACGCAGCTCGAAGCCGGAAGTTGTGTTCTCGATGTGAAACTGATAAATAGATTGACTTCGGGTGAGCTCCTTCAACGTTTCATAAGCAATGCTGACTGCAATCGCAATGTCTTCTGTAAGCGGTCTCACAAAAATGTAACGATTTCCGAAGAAGAGCGTTTCCTTTCTGTCATTAAAAAGGGGAACATATACCCATTTTCCCTGTTTCGTTAGCAGCGCTTCCGTAAATTCATGAACTCGATACAAATTGATATCTTTCACATCAGATCGCTGATAGCCGTACCAATTAGGTGAAAGAACTACCTCTCCGGACTTGCTGGAGATCATGATGGAATCAATATTAGTGTATAGCCGTGTCAATTGCAGCAAATGATTTTCAAGCATTTCATATTTTTTGAATTCTTCGTAATCATCAGTTGTCGGGGCATCCACTTTCTGCAGGAGCTCTTTATTCTCGCCTACAAGGCCGGCGATTTTTTCAGCATATTCCAAGTAAACATTCAAATGATTGACTGCTTGCTCCTGTAAGGGCTCCATTAAAGTTATCCGCTCTGCATTCACTTGTTTCATGGAGAACGTGTAAGAGAGCACAGCTATCATGATAAAAAGGAATGAGGTCAACACGACGGTAACCCATATGATTTTAAGTCGGAAGGAATTTTTCATGTAACCTCAACTTTTTTTTGAAGATAATATACAGTCCGGAACAAATCAAGTCATATAACTTGCGATTTCATTCCTCTCTACATGCACGGAGGTTCCAACAAATGCCTCTACATATATGGTTTTTTTCACAATGTCGTCGTTGGAATCACGGAATCGAAACACGTTATGAATGATTTCTACGTGAGACGTGTTATTCGGTTTACAATAAATGACTCCGTACCCGGCGATTTGACTAAAATCGTTCTGTCGCAGTAACGCTGTTCCTGTAAAAGAAGTGCTTAAATGGATACCATGATCAACCGTTCCGTGGAAGCTGTTCCGTTCAAAAATCACTGACATCTCCTGTCCTCCGTTCAAATGCGCGCCGAATGAGCGGGCATCGACTATCTGATTGTTTCGGAACTCAATGCCGTGGCATGACAATCGATTCGCAAAAACATGAACCGCCCCATGCCCCATCACAGCATGACCTCCCTTATAAAGGGTGTTACCGATTACCGATATGTGATTCACACCGAATGTCTTGAAGCTGTCCTCAGATGCTATATATATCGCTGCTGAGAATGGTTCTGTTACGATATTGTTTTCTATTGTGACGTATTCCCCCCCAACAACCGTGATTCCCCTGCCATTTTTGTTTGCTTGGACATTATTATTTTGTATACGGATATTACTGCATGGTCCTCCATCTTTATCGTAGGAAACGACAGCGATTAAATCATCTCCTGTTTCAAGCACCCGGTTATACTCAATTAACAAATTGCAACTGCGGTTAGTGTTATGAATACCGTCCGCCTTAGTCCCAATAACCGTATTATTACGAATGATACCGTTCGTGCTTTCGTAAATGAATATACCCGAGGCGCTAGAGTTTTCAACAATCGTACGCTCGATTATGAAATGGTTAGCCGAGCGGGTTCCCAGTCTCTGATGATCCCTGCCTGTAAGTCGCTTTTCGGAGCTGCTGGTCAATTTTACATCACACAACGAGCTGCCCGATCCGATAAGGCGAAAAGCCTGTTTTTCAGGGTGATCGGCTCTAATGATGGAACGCTCTCCATCACCGAACACGTGTATGCCGCTCCATTCCACCACTTCCAATTGTCTGTACTCACCTTCCGGTATGTACACTGCTAAGTTATGTTTTTGTGCATAAGATATCGCTGATATGAGGGGTGAGGTATCGTCTGCCACCCCGTCACCTACAGCTCCAAATTCTTTCACGGAGATATAGCTGGCTGTATCCAGTTCATACGCGAATTCGAAAATTCCCCCATTATGTCCATCGTCATCCTGTGCGATCGCCCTCAATCGATATGAGCCGGCTAAGAAAGGAGTACTATATTTCATCGCAGTCCCTGACGTTAACGGATCGCTGTCGTCCGTTGTATAGTAGATCGTCGCATATGGTCTCGATTGTAACATAATACGTTCGCCGGCACGAACTTTGCCATAAGGAAATGCTGTTATTTTATTTTTCATTTTGTGATTCCACGTCCTTTCTACGCCCATTATGAGAGACGGCCCGAATATGTTTCAGGCCGCTGGATTTACTATATGTTCAATCCATATTTTAAGAGCTTGCGGGGTTTCGATCGTCTTCTTGTTCCATACCTAGAACTTTAACCTAAGGAGTATTCGTAAGCCCTGCTCTTATAACACTTCCATCAATAATCTAAACTCATGATAGCATGTTCCAAAATAAGGAGAAAGAAGGTGAATGTCTGAAATGGTAGGTAAATGTAACCGCTTTAAAAAAATGTAATAGGCTGAGTCGGATCGTAACGAAATGTTTCCATGAAACGGTCCAGCCCTATGCGTATTGAGGCAAGATCGTCCTGATGATCGAACGGAGCCCATACCGAAGGCAAATGCGCCGAAAAAAGCACATACGCCTCGAGTTCGGCATGCAGATCGAAAAGCTGGTTCACAGCCTATCCGCCGCATTTGAGACCCGGTTATCCGAAAGTGGAGTGGTTCTCAATCTCCTTAGTACGTTGTTCAATGACGTGTCCAAAGATACGGGTACCACCAGATATTACGCGATTGTCGGCCCTCTATTACGCTTCCCATGCGGATAACCGTCAGATCGGCGAGCAGGCTCGAAAACGACAACTTTCAACTATTAATCAACCATCTACTGTTTTTGGGGCGCAACCTTACGGTGGAACAAAGGGATCAGCTTTGGATCTATCACTGTATTCTGATCTGTGTTCTGCGTGCTATGCTCCTGAAGAAGGATTTTGATTCTTTTGACGAAATGATCAGGGCTTTAACGGCACAGCATTTTATTCAGGGCGGCAGAGCGCCGATGATCCGCACGGATATTTTGCGAAAGCACAATCTGGATATTCCGGGAACGTTTGAAGAGCTGTATACGGTGTTGAAGAAGCTTAAGGAAGCGTATTCGGACGCGTACCGTGGACAGCAAGGGGCGTCGGGTCGTTTGCAGGTTGAATTAATATACCGTGACGCTCTGGCGATACACTGTGAACCAGCGACATATGACACGACAAGGTCACGCTTGGCATAACCGTTTGTGCATCCAGGGTGCAACCGTGATAATAATATTTTTCTTTGTTATTTCCTTCACATTCTGTCCTGTTAATTCATGAAATAAATCCTGCCGTTAATCCCAACAATAACAAAAACCAGCTAGATCAAGGGTTTGATCTAACTGGCTGATATTTATTTCCGATCGTGGTCTCGACTATAACCATTACTCACACATTAATGCTGCTAAATAACCTATACCTTGAACGCCTTCATCGCTTTGCTCAATTCGCGGATGCTAGGACGCTTGCCATACATCAGAACCCCGACGCGATATATCTTCGCCGACAGCCAGCTAAGCGCATAGACGGACAAGGCTGTGATGCCGATCGACAGCCACACTTCCCATACGGCTGGATCGCTCATCCCCACGCGCAGGAACATAATAAGCGGTGAGAAGAATGGGACGAAGGACATTGCGACGACGAGTGGAGCGGCCGGATTCTGTAATCCGTACATGGCGATCATGAACCCAGCTACGATCAGCATCGTAAGCGGCATAATAGCTTGGCCGACCTCTTCGGTACGGCTAACCAACGATCCCACCGCAGCGAACATGGTGGCATAGATGAAGTAGCCGAGCAGGAAGAAGATTACGAAGTAGACGAGCAGCATCGGATCCAGATCGCTGATGTGAATGTCCATCTCCTTCAGCTTCTCCAGGTTGCTCGGAATAACGAGATTGGCTGCAGCCACCCCTACGAAGATCACAATCTGCAGAAGCCCCAGTAGGCAGATACCGACAATCTTACCGAACATTTGCTTGAGCGGCGAGACGCTGGTGATCAGGATCTCCATGACCCGCGAGCTTTTCTCCGCTGTAATTTCCATGGCCACCATATTGCCGAACCCGATAACACCCATGTACAACAGGAACAATAGCGCGTACACCAAAATATAGGCCATCGCCATTTCCGATTCTGTCTTGCCCGTATCCCCCTGCTGCAGTTGAACCGTATCCAGCTTCACGGCTGACGTCAGCTTAGCCAGTTGGTCCGGCTTCAGCCCAATGTCCTTCATGGTGACTTCAGACTTGATCATCTGAAGCACGGTCTGCAGCTTGTTCGTAGACGAGAAGCTCATGGATTTCTTGGACTTATACGCGGCCTTCGGGAATCCTGCTGCCGGATCATCGGTCAACTCCAGCACACCCTTGATTTCCCCGGCATCGATACGATCCAGCGCCAGCTTCTCATTGCCTTCCTTACTCCCTGTGTTCTTCAGCGGCACAATCTCATAATCAGGCTTCTCTTGCTTCGCATAATAAGCTTGCAGCATGGTGGTTATTTCCGTACCACTCTCAATGACGCCGATCTTGGTGGCCTTAGCATCCGAGAACCGCGAGATTATACTCGGCAAATTAATTAACAGTGAGAGAATAACGGCGATAATAACGGTCGTTACTAGAAAAGATTTGGAATTCACTTTATTGCGAAACGTAAATTTCATTACAGTCATCCATTTATTCATTGTCGCCACCTACCGTCTTTATGAAAATTTCATTCAATGTAGGCTCCATGATCTGGAACCGGTTCACTTCGGTTTGCCGCATCGCCGTCTGCAAAATATCTTGACCAACACTAGGATCAGATACGCGAATTTCGGTCCAAGCCTGCAGACGTGTTACATTCAAAACACCCGGGATTTCGGATAATCCTTCTACATCCTGCTCGGTATCCAATAAGATGCGTTCTCTTGGGAACGAGCGCTTGATCGCCTTCAATCCGCCCTTCAACACCGTGTTCGACTTATGCAGAATACAGATGTTCTCACACAACTCTTCAACATGATCCATCCGGTGGCTGGAGAACAAGATTGCCGTGCCTTGGTCGCGCAGCTCCTTAACATTCTTCTTGAGTAGCTCGACATTAACCGGATCCAGTCCGCTGAACGCTTCATCGAGAATAAGAATGTCCGGATTATGGATGACGGCCGCGATGAACTGGATTTTCTGCTGATTCCCCTTGGACAATTCTTCGACTTTCTTGTCGTAATAATCGCTCACCTCGAACTTTTCCAGCCAGTTCTTCAGGTTGCGATCTGCCTCTTTGCGCGACATGCCCCGCAACTCCGCCAAGTACAGAATCTGCTCATGTACCTTGATCTTCGGATACAGGCCCCGCTCCTCAGGCAAATAGCCCATCAACTGCTTCAGTTCTTCCCGATATCCTTGACCTTGCCATTGAATTTGACCTGCATCCGGCAGTATAAGTCCGAGCACCATCCGCATCGTAGTCGTCTTCCCCGCGCCATTCGCGCCCAGCAGCCCGAAGATCTCACCCTTGCGGACTTCGAATTCGACTCCATTAACTGCTGTCTTGCTGCCATATTGTTTGGTGACTCGCTCTAATTTAAGCGCTGTTTGACTCATTGCACCTTCATCTCCTTTTTACCTTGCATAATTAAGTTAGCTAATATTTCATCAAGTTCAATAGATTGAATTTGTTGAATTCCGATACCTGCTGCCCGCAGAGCGGCCTCCGTTGCTTGCGCGGAATGACTCACGATGCGGCAGCCGCGGAACGTGTCGACTACAGCGATGCCCGGGATCGAGGTCAACTCAGCCGGCTGAGCCTCCACCCAGAACGACTTCCAGCTGTCGAGAAGCATGTCTTTCTCATAAAAGCCGATCAGCTTGCCTTCGTACATGAACGCTACGAAATCCGCGAGCCGCCGTACCTCCTCAATCGTATGTGTGGCCATGACGACCGTTCGCGTCCCATCCGCCATATACTGCTGGATGTCCTCCAACATCAAGCGCCAGGCCAACGGATCAAGACCGGACGACGGTTCATCGAGCAGCAGCAGCTCAGACTCCTGGGCCATCGCCAGACTGAACGCGATCCGACGCTTCATCCCCTTGGACAATGCTTTCACTTTGCGGCGCGGGTCGATCTCATAGCGCTGGAGAAACGCCTCCCATTTCCGTTGGCTCCAGGTCGGATACCAGTACGCATAGAAGGACGCATACTCTTCCACTCGCCACGCCTTTTCTTCCCCGTAGGAGCTATCCGGAACATAGGCGATTCGTTGCTTGATCTCCACTTCTCGATCGGCATACCGCTCTCCGAACAAGGCGATCTCACCAGAATCCGGCAGGCCGATATTCATTAGAAGCTGGAACAACGATGTCTTGCCGGAGCCATTCGGACCTACAACGGCCAGTACACACCCTTGTTCAAGCTGAAGATTAACGGGGCCCAGTTGGAAATCAGCGAACGATTTGCTCAGCCCCTGTATAGAAATCGCAGGTTGGTTGTTGTTCATTTAGGATTCCTCCTTTGGTTGATCAGAACGTGGCGGCGGGTACCATTCATCCACAGCCTCCTGAAGCAATAGCTCCATCTCCTGACGGGTGAACTGCACTCGCTTGGCCGTATCGAAAGCGGTCCGCACCGCTTCCAGCACCGCTTCCTTGCGGTACCCTTGCCGGTCCTGCACGCTTACCGCGGCGACGAAGGTGCCGGTGCCTTGCCTCGTTCGCAGCAGCCCCTCGTTCTCCAGATCCTGATACACCCGGCGAATCGTTATTACGCTGCAGTTCAAATCAATCGCCATCTCACGGATAGAGGGCAGAAGTGTACCTTCCGTCAACTGACCGCTCACGATCAAGCCGCGGAGTTGAACTTCGATCTGGTGGTACATCGGTTCAGGGGAGTCGGGAGATACACGAATCGGAATAGGCATGCCGTCACCTCCTCAAGCGTTTCTTTAGAAACGCACTTCGTAAGCATCATCTCAAGCGTTTCTTTAGAAACGCACTTCGTAAGCATCATCTCAAGCGTTTCTTCCGAAACGCACTTCGTAAGCATCCTCTTCATCGGCTGTATTCCCGTGAGCGAACACGCCGTTCGGTCATTCTGATCCATCCCATCGTAATAGGCACCGTGAGCAATAGGCTGAGTAAGGGTACCAGAATACCGAATCGTTCCACCAGCTCGACTGACTTTATAACGATACCTAACCCTGTCATCCCAGCTACAACCGCCAGAAGAATCGTTCCGATGCCGCCCACACTACACACGAGCATGTATCGTTTTCCGGAGCCGCCAAGTTCGGCATATACGTAGAATCCGCCCATAATGATACCGAAGCAGAGCCATAAGATTATCCACTCCACATATTGGAGCAAGTCCAGCCGATCCCTGAACCCAGCTATGAAGTACAGGGCGCCGAAGAAGATGATGGAGATGGAGAGCAAGCTGACCAGCAGCGTCTGGAACCGTCCCAGCACCAGTTCCTCCACCCGGATGGGCATCGTCCTAAGGAACAAAACCCTCTTCGAGAACGTGTCATGCGACCAGTAGGTGCGGTATTCCTTCGTCATCATGAAGCCCATCGCGCTCATACAAGTGAGCATGAGTATGTCCACAGCTAAAGTGTCTCTCCACCCCACCGTATCAGGCGCAAGCGGAAGCAGGTCCCTCAACCCCATAGCTATAAAAAAACTGAAGTATAGATTAAACACAACCGATATCATAAATCCGACCTTGCAACTCTTTATGTTGTGCTTCGCTATCCACCAAGCCCGCTTCCAAACCATCTCATCACCCTCATCAACTGTTCATGTCTGTATAGTGTGTATATCTATATGAACAGTATACACATGGCACGATAAGGATGCAACCCTTTTTGTGGTAAAATAATTTCGAGCCTGCCACTCTGTGGGGTGAAACCGGGCTTAAGGGTTAGCGCTTGAGTAGCTTGTAAGTCATAAAATCGATAAATAGTGGAACTGAGTTCTCTTATTATTGAAAGGCACTTCATTAGTCCGAATCGACAGTCGCAAAAGTATACAGGGGGATGCAGAAGATGCGTGGGGGGGCACGGGGGCATAAAGTGCAGGATGTACGTGGAATGCAGGATGTGCGTGGAATGCAGAAGTAGCAAGAATTGTGTGGGGAGCATGGAATGCAGAGGGTGCATGAAGTGCAGGGGGTGTGTGAAAATGCAGGGGATACTGGGATTGCAGAAGATGCGCGTGGTACGTGAAGTTCAAGGAGAGTGAAGGAGATGCGAGCGGTGAAGGAAGCGAAGACGAAGATCATTACTCTTGGCGTATTGGATCTAATTCCCGTGTACCCGGGGACGACCGCTTCTGCGGCGCTGGGACAAGCGGTTAAGCTGGCACAGACCGCCGAGAATAATGGCTATGCTCGGTATTGGGTGGCCGAGCATCACGATATGGAGATGCTCGCCTGCTCAAGCCCGGAGGTGGTACTCGCCCACATCGGCGCACAGACGGAGCGCATCCGGCTCGGCTCTGGCGCTGTGCTGCTGCCGCACTACAAGGCGATCAAGGTAGCAGAGACGTTCAACCTGCTCGCGACACTGTACCCTGGGCGAATTGATCTTGGTTTGGGACGAGCTCCAGGTGGATCGGCCCATCTCAGCATCGCGTTAAGCGGCAATTTCCTGGAAAATGTCCGACAGCTGCCGGATACGCTCAGGGATTTGATGCTGCTGCTGGAAGGTCGTTATCAGTTGGAGGGGCAGTCCGTTACGGCACGCCCTGTACCCGAGATCCCACCCGACGTATGGATGCTCGGGACGAATCAGAAGAGCGCAGCCTACGCGGCCGAATTCGGCACCGGCTATGTGTTCGGCCAGTTCATGAGCGATGCCGACGGGACCGAAGTGCTGGCCGCGTATCGGCAAGCGTTCCAGCCCTCGCGACTGTGCCCGCACGCGAGGACTATCGTAGCCGTCGGCGTCATCTGCGCCGAGACCGAGGAGGCGGCGCTGCAACTGGCCGCCGAGAGTGCCAGCCTGTTCCGGCCGAAGGCCGTGACGTCAGGCGCTGCGAGCGAGCCGCTAGCAACGGGTGCTGCAGACACAGCAAAGCCCACCAGCAATCCGAAGCTGCTGGTAGGCAAACCACAGCAAGTCAAAGCCCGCCTGCACGAACTCCAACAGCTATATGAAGCGGACGAGTTCCTCGTCGTGTGCCACATAGCGGACTATGCCAAGCGGCTGCGGTCTTATGAGCTGCTGGCTGAGGCGATGCTAACCGATCCATGATCGGTTGGCCCGAACCCAATCAGCGTCCCCATTGTCTCCGCAGGTGCAGCTTCCGCTTTATTATACACATCTTCCAGCTGCTCCAGCCGGTAAATGCCGGTAATAAGCGGGCGAAGATTCAATCGACCGGAGGCGAGGATGCGGATAAACTCCTCCAGATTGCGCTGCAGCGTCCAACGGACATAGCCGTACGGATAATCCCGGCCTTCCTGCTCATACGCTCGGTCGTAACGTCCCGGTCCGCCAGCACGAGAGATCGTAATCTGCGCTTCCTTGGCGAATAGCTTGTTGCGTTCGAACTCTGTATTCGTATCGCCAACGATGACGATCTTGCCTTTGTCGCAAATCCAGTCAAGCGCCTGATCGATCAGTCGGTGCGCCTTCGTATTCGCGCAGATAAGCACGCAATCCGCACCGTGGCCGCGCGTCGCTTCGCGAACCCGCTCCAGCAACGCGTCGGCGGATGTATACACGTCCACGATGCCTGCCTCCTTCGTAAGCTGGCAGCGCGTTTCCATCACGTCCATCGCGAACACGCGGTATCCCGCCGCTTGCGCGATCTGCGCGGCCAATTGGCCGACGATGCCAAGCCCCAATACGACAACGGACTCGCCGAACCGCAGGTCCGCTTGCCGCAAGCCTTGCAGGGCAATCGTCGCGATTCCCGCGAAGGCCGCTTCCTGCGGATCTACATGATCCGGCACCGCTGCAACATGGTTGCGATTAGCCAGGAAATACTCAGCATGCGTAGTTGCCCCATAGCAGGCCGCCCGCTGCCCTACCTTCAAATGCTCGATGTCCTTGCCTGCTTCCGTGACAATTCCGGTTGCGCTGTACCCGAGAAATGCATTGATTCCTTTGCGCACCACCATCAGTTCCGTGCCTGTGCTAACTGCCGAGTAGTCGGTCTTGACTACGACGGAACAATCATTCGCTGTCGGCATGGCAACGTCCGCAATTTCCAACTGTCCATTCCAACTTCTTGCCGCCTTCATCTCTCTCATCCACCCCTATTTCACTTGATTCAACTTACCCTTTTACACTTCCAAGCACAATCCCCTTGACGAAAAACTTTTGCAGAAACGGGTACACCGCAAGGATGGGCAGCGCCCCGAGGAAGATTTGAGCCGCCTTGACGGTTTGGTTCGACAATTGCTTCATGAGCTCTACGTCACTATCGGACATGGCGCTCATGTCCTGCTGAATGATGACCGTCTGCAAGTAGCTTTGCAGCGGGTAATTCGTCGGGTCATTCATATAGATCAATCCGTCGAACCAAGCATTCCAATGACTGACCATCGTAAACAGCAGTACCGTCGCCAGCACCGGCTTCGATAGCGGGATGAATACGCTCCATAACGTCCGCATGTGACCCGCACCGTCGATAAAAGCAGCCTCTTCTAATTCTTTGGGCAAGCCGCGGAAGAAGTTGAGCAGCAAGATCATATTGAATACCGGTACAGCCCCAGGCAGGACAAGCGCCCAGATCGTATCCATCAATCCCGTATTTTTCACCGTCATATATGTGGGAATGAGGCCACCGCCGAATAGGATCGTAATGAAGAAATACCAGACATACACCGAACGAAATTTGAAATCCCTCGTTTCCTTGGACAGCGGATAAGCGATCAGCACACACATGATCATATTCAGCGCCGTACCGAGTAAGAGCCGCTGAAGCGAGACCCCGAACGAACGGGTAAACTCTTCTTTATTTAATACAAAGGCATAAGCCTTCGTCGTGAATTCGATCGGCCATAACCCTACCCGACCCGCCGCCGCTGCACTGCTCGAACTGAATGAGACCGCTAGCACGTGGACGATCGGGAACAAGCATAGAAAAGCCAGCAGAGCCAAGAAGACATAGTTGCTGACTAGGAACAACCTGCGACCCCATGACGGATTCTCCACCATAATGCGTACCCCTCCTGTTGTTCAGCGTCAGAATATCCGGTAGTTGGCCAGTCGGCTGGCGAGTGTATAGGATATAGAAATCAAGATCAGCGAGACGATCGATTTCAACAAACCTACAGCCGTTGACAAGCTATATTGGGCATCTACCAAGCCCATTCGGTATACCATAGTGTCGATAATATCCCCACTCTCATAGACGAAGGGGCTGTACAGATTGAAGATTTGCTCGAAACCTGCATTCAACACTTGTCCCAGACTGAGCGTCATCAGCAGCACGATGACCGGACGAATCCCGGGCAGCGTAATATGCCATGTCTGCCGCCAGCGCCCCGCACCGTCGATAACAGCCGACTCATATAGCGCCGGATCAACGCTCGACAAGGCAGCCAAGTAGACGATTGTGCTGAAGCCGAATTCTTTCCATTCATTCGAGATGACCACCGTGTAAGGGAACCACTGGTTGTCGCCGAGGAAGAAGATCGGCTTGATCCCGACCCAGCCCAATACTTGATTCACAATCCCCTGGCCGGGGGATAGGATGTCGATGAGAATACCGGCCAGGATCGTCCAAGATAAGAAGTGAGGCAAATAAATCATAGTCTGTACGGTTCGTTTGAATACCGTTCGGCTCACCTCATTGATGAGCAGCGCGGTGAAGATCGGCACAATCAAGCCGGCTATAATTTTCATCAGGGCAATGAAGATCGTGTTCCAGAACACCTCCATCGTACTCGGCAGGCTGAACATGTACTCGAAATTGCGCAAGCCCACCCAAGTCGAACCCCATATGCCTTTGGCTGGCATATACTTTTGAAACGCCATCACGAGTCCACCCAGCGGGATGTAATGATAGATGAACACGATAATGGCTCCTGGCAGGATCATGAGATGGAGCGGGAGCTCCCTTAGACGTTTGGCGTTCATTGCCGCCCCTCCTCTGTCGAATTTCCAGGTGCTTAATTATTTCTGCTTAGCGTACCAGTCGTTCACTTCCTTGGTGATCAGATCGCCGCCTTGCTTCTTCCAATCCGCGACAAACTTGTCGAAAGCATCGATCGGCTGGTTACCCGTAATGATCTTGATGAACGTTTCATTGCGTAACTTATCCAACTGCTGGGCTCTCTCCACCATGGTAGGGGTCGGCGTTGTGTAGAACTGATTCGGCACGAATCGGTTCTCCTTGATAATCTGATCGATGATGCTGGCTGAGCCGCCTGGACCGTTCTGCGCGAACTCACCCCAGACACTCTTCTGCCCGCCCTTGTACAGCATGATCTTGTCGTACACTTTCTTCTTCTCCGGAGCCAGTTCTTCCGGCTTCAGCTTACCATCCAGAACCGCAGTAGCCTGACGGTAGTTCTCTATATTGTTGTCCGGCAAATAAATCTTGACTGGCGAATACGTCCATAATGCGGATTGATCCGTTACGCTTGGGTTGATGAATTTGTAGAATACTTCTTCGGATTTATTGTAGTAGTACGTTTGCAGCCAGAAGTCCATCATTTTGAAGATCGCTTCCGGATTTTTCGTGCCTTTCTTCACCACCCAATAGTATGAGAAAATATTGAGCGGCAGTCCCGCTTGGAACGCTTTCCCATCCACGGTTGGCATCGGATACGCCTGCCATTCTTGATCAGGTGTAAGCGACACGAGCGGAGCGTTAGCCGAGCCACGGCCGCCGATCATCATGCCGATCTTGCCGGCTCCGATGCTTTCGTTCACCTTCGCGGTGTCCTTGACGATGAATTCGGGATCGAATTGACCGGCTTTGTACATCTCGTTCAACTTGACCAGCGCTTTTCTCATCTCCGGCTGAATGTCGTTATAGGCCAGACTTCCAGAGGCATCCTTGAGCCAGAAGCCGGGATATGCGCCGAGCCCTTGCATGAAGCCGCCAGCCATGTTGATATCTTTTTCCATCGCCAGACCGAACGTGTCGTTCTTGCCGTTGCCGTCTGGATCATTCTTCGTGAATGCGTCGGAGATCGCCACCAAATCGTCAATCGTCTTCGGGTCAGGGAGATTCAGCTTCTGCTTCCAGTCTTTGCGAATCCATAGGATGGCTGGGCCTTCCTTCGCTACCCCCGACCATGGAATCGCCATAAGCTTCCCGTCCACCGTAGCGGACTTCAGCACCGTCTCACCGGCTCCCTGCATCACCTTCTTGACGGAGTCCGGCGCGTAATCATTGTAGAGCTTGGTCATGTCCTCCAGCAGCCCGGCTTCCGACAACTGCTTGAACTGCTGCGGTGTGGCCGCGAAGAAGTCAGGAATTTCCCCGGAAGCGATCATCAGATTCGTCTTCTTGTCATATTCCGTCTGAGGCACGTACCACTGGGTCTTTACCTTGATGCCGTATTTTTCTTCTAATGTACGTGTCCAGATGTTGTTGTTGATATCTTCCCCGTTGAAAAACTTCGTTGTGGCAAAACTGTAGTTCACCGTTGTCATTTCTATTGCGGGTGAATATTTTTCTGGAACCGCTTTCTTATCTGCGGTCGTGGCAGCCGTCGGCGCAGGACTTCCCTTCGTCTCCTGGGTATCCTTGCTACAAGCCGCTAACAATGGAACCGCTACCAGACATACACTTACTAATGCCCCGATCTGACGTTTCATTTTGTTTCTGCCCCCTTCATTTCGATGGTTCAGATAACCACTCGGCTATCCGTATTCCCATCATAGTAACCGCCTTATTCCCAGACAAGAAACCATTTCGACAGTTTTATTCCTGCCCGACACAACGTTCATCTGCAGCCAGTATCTATCCATACGGAATAAAACATTCGAAATTGAATAACCGGATTCCATGGACGAAAGCGCTCTCTTTCCCTATACTCAGTTACAAGAAGGCTTTTTTCCACAGGGAGGGAACGGTATGTCAAGACCGCTGAGATTCAACCGCAAATCGCTGTTCACCAAACTTCTGTTGGGCTTTACCGTCCTGATCCTAATTTCGTTCGCATTCAATGTGTGGGCTTATCGATTTTTCCATAATCGGATGATCGAGCAATTGGTCCACTCCAGCACCCTCGGGCTTGCGAACAAGGTCGATAGTTACGAGAAACAGTTCTCGCAAATTGACGATCTGCTTACGATGAATTTCTTCGATGCTTCCTTAACTTCGCTTAAGAAAAGCAATTTTGATTCCAGCTTCCCCATCGTGAACGATCTGGCTGATAAATTCAAGGCGATCACCAATAATTACAATTCGAGTGTTGAGAATGCCTTCATCTACTACAAAGACCAGGACTTCGTGATCGATAAAAACGGTTATAGCCGCGCCGAGGATATGTTCGACAAATACTATGTCAGCGATAATTACGGAAGCGATTTCTGGACAAAATCCTTCCAGGAAGACTTTCATCTGAAGGTGCTTCCTGTTGCGGAGTTCAAGCTATTCCGGTCTGGCTCCTACCTCAATGCCAACAAAGGCCATTATTTGCCGGTCATTGTACGCAATCAGATTGGCAGCCCCTTCTACATGGTAGCGCTGGTGGACGCCGAGCGGATGTTCGGGAGCTTGTCCAACGCGAGCGCCTCAGACGGATTCTACATTACGGACAAGAGCGGTAAGCTGTATTATAGCTCCCGCACGATGACCGACACGGCTCTGCCTTCCCTGCAGGCGGACCAATCGAACGTGTTGTATGATGACAATTACTACTTTTATCAAAAAGGTCCTGTATCGGGCCTGACCTATGTCAGCATCGTCCCTTATGCAGCTATTGCTTCACAATTGAACCGGATGAGCGTGCTGCTGTTAACCCTATTCGGACTGTCCATCCTGATCAGTATCGCCTTCTCGGTGCTGCTCAGCGTCCGCTTCAAAAATCCGGTGCAACGCATTATCGAAGGGCTGCGCGAAATGAATCCGGTTATTCCGCACCACAGTAAGGTGCATGAATTCAACGTAATCAGCGAAAGCCTGCAGCACATCATTGCATCCGTCCACCGTAAAGACACCTTGCTGCAAAAGTACGGGTATCTGGATAAAATCAAAAGCATTCAGTCGCTCGACAACGAGCTTCAAGGGCCTGTAGAGACGGAACGGCCGTTTCACTTCATCATGTTCCATGTCCATCATACCGGGGAATTCGGCCATCTGGGTAAGGAACGTTCCTTGAAGGCCAATTTCTTGCTGGAATGTATCAACTCGAACGTAACGGCAGTATTCCCGGACTCCATGACGATGCAGATTGAGAAGAACCGGATTCTATCCATTATCTTCACCGAACAAGACGTTTCTTCCATCATGATGGAAATGCTGGGAGGCCTCAAGCAGCAATTCGATCCCGATCAAGCCTATTATCAAGTGACGATCGCCTGCCAGACCCGGCTATGGGAGCCGTCACAATTCACATTGGCTTACGAGGCGGCCAGTGAGATGATCCGCCAACGCCGGTTGAACGCGGAGACACAGCTCGTGACCCAGCCGGGAAGCGGTCCGGTGCTAGCGTTGTGGACACCCGAAGAAGACCGAAGCTTTACTTCGCACCTGGACGTAGGCAGTGCCGAGCCGCTGCTGTCGCTAGTCCAGAACAAGCTGCACTGGTTAGGCAAGCAGGATGCCGCAGCGTGGCATTATACGCAATTCGCCAGCGACCTGCTATCGAAGCTGTTAATGGCATTAATGGCTCACAAGATCGATACCGGGCTGCTGCAGCCGGAAGGCTCGCCGTCTCCGTTCGATGCCATGGAAGGATTCGTCGATGCGGGGCAATATCAGGTGTTTCTGGGGAGTGTGACGGAGCGCGCCGCGGGGTTGATCCGCGAGAAGCGTGACGCTTGCGACCCAATCGTCGACTTCGTTAACCGCTTCATCGAGCAGCATTACGGCGACGATATATACCAGGAGCTGATCGCCGACCGCTTGAACATCTCCGCCGGCTACCTGCGCAACTACTTCAAGGATAAGACCGGTCGGCACTTGAGCGACTACTTGAACGAGTACCGGATGGGCAAGGCGAAGGAACTGCTTCAGCACACGGAGGAGCGCATCCAGGACATCGCCGCCAAGGTAGGCTACCAGAACGCGAATTCGTTCACACGCATGTTCCGGCGCCTGACCGGCGTCACGCCGGGTGAATACCGCCGCGATCAGCGGATGGTGAATTGATCCCATGCGAAAAACCAGGCCTACGGCCAGGTCCTTGGTGGTCGAGTTTCGTTTGGTGCGTGGTGAGGGTATGGAAGGAGATTCCGACCGTTGTTGAAATCGATTCCTTGGATTGAAATGTTGTCGTGGTTAGGAATCGGTTTCAAAGGCGGACGCTTCGCTTCTCCACTCTCCTGCTCACTACTCCCTTTTTGTTCTGCTTTCCTTCAAGGAGTTTCCTTTGTCCGTACGCTCCGCGTCCGGTTTTTCCGAGTGGAATCTTCTGATACCAATCCCATGACGATCCCACGTAATTACAGGACATCCAATATGCTGAAATCAGATTCAGTAATTTATCCTTCCCAGCCAAGCCGAATTCCCTGCTTCCAGCCCATATCAGTTGAAAAAGGATGAACCCCAAAAATTTATAAATTCTCAATCGTTAAGGATAATGCATCACGGCGTCCCTTGACGCCGTGCATTTGCCGAGACGATGAACAATCAGCGAAGTTAATCATTCTGAATCGTCACAAAAAAGGCCCGCCACAAATCAAGTTTGTGGGGGCACGAAGAACCTTCGATCTCTGTCATTACATTCCAGCACATATTGGAGCAATTGCGCAACCCCGTGCTCCGCGTTGGAGCCTGTAATCCGCCGCGCAGCTTGCTTCACTTCTTCCGATGCGTTGCCCATGGCGACTCCGAGTCCGGCCGCGCGGATCATCGATAGATCGTTCCTGCTGTCTCCCACGGCGACCGTCTGCTCCATCCCGATCCCGAGCAGCTGGCACACTTGCTCGAGCCCACTCGCCTTCGTGACACCTGCCGGACTTAACTCCAGATTCGTCTCATTCGAGCTGGTAACTTCAATGTCTTCGAACTGTTCGAGCCAACTGCGTAACGCGTTCAGCTTATCCGGGTCCTCACTGGCATAGCCGACCTTCAGCCAATCCCTCTCTTCCCAAACCGGTTCTGTCCAATTATTCTTCGACATTAACCCTTCGGTCGAATAAGTCCAGTACCAGACCTTCCGGTCACGAGCGGCATGGATCAGCCGTTTGACGGTCGCGGGTTGAAGCAAGGAACGCGTATGAATCTCGTTCGGCGATTTCCAGACCTCCGCTCCATTAGCGGCTACGATCGGCGTATTCAAGCCTAGCTCATCCGTATACGCTCGGATGTTCTGAATGCCTCTTCCCGTCGACATCATGACCGTTACCCCGCTGTCGATCGCTTTCGCAATCCAGTCTGCATTTTCACGCGAGATACGGTTCTCCTCATTAAGTAATGTCCCGTCCATATCCAACGCAACAAGCTTGTAAGTCAAGGTTAGGCTCCCCCTTCTGTCATTCACTCTCCGCTCTCCATCTGTTTTCTGTACTCGGAGGGCGAACAGCCGGTCAGCTTTTTGAACGTCTTGGAGAAGTGTGTGTAGTCCTCGAAGCCGACGAAGTATCCGACCTCATATACTTTTATAAAAGGCTTTTGCAAATACCGCTTCGCTTCCTTCACACGCAAGTTCAGCAAGTATTGGATGAAAGGCATGCCGAGCGAGCGTTTGAATAGCATACTGAAATAATTGGGCGAAATGCCAAAGTGATCAGCGGCGTCCTTCAACGCGAAGGCTGGATTCGAATAGTGGAGACCCATATACGTCAATGCTTCCTTAATCATCGGATGTCCGACTGACCCCCGCTCGATCTCCGGTTCCTTCCCCGGATGGCTTGCTGCGGGTTGCTGCAGTCGGTTCTTCACTTTCCCCAATACCGACAACAAGTAATCGGAATCGATCGGCTTGAGCAAATAATCGGTCACCCCATAACGAAGCGCCGTCTGGGCGTATTGAAAATCCCCGTAGCCGGATATGATGATGAACTCCGCCTTCAGCTTCCTCTGTCCAATCTCGCGGATCAGAGCGAGTCCGTCCATCCCCGGCATACGAATGTCTGTAATGACAATATCCGGCAAGTGCAGCTCCATTGCAAGCAACGCGCTGTTCCCGTCATTCGCTTCGGCTACAATAGAGAAGCCTTCGATTTCCGTCTCGATGAGAGCGCGCACACTTCGTTTGACTACACGCTCATCGTCAACAAGCATCACTTTAAGCATCGCCATCCACTCCTGCTGCAGATTGTCTGGTTGGATTGGTCACACCCATGGCGAGGTCTGACCTGTTCCGGGATTATACCATTACTCTTTCAGCGAGCCAAGCATCGCACCTTTGACGAAATGCTTTTGCAGGAACGGGTAAACAACCAGAATAGGCAGTGTCGTGAATATGATCGCGCCTGCCTTAAGCATCTCAGGCGTTTGCAATATACTCGGGTCAAACATACTGTTGTCGATACCCGAATCAATCGAACTGCTCTGCACGAGCTTCCTCAGCTTGAGTTGTAGCGGATACAGCATATCCGAACGAATATACATGAGCGCACCGAAATACGCATTCCATTGTCCCACCGCATGGAACAGAGCGATTGTAGCCAACACCGCCTTGGACACTGGCAGCACGATGCGGATGAATACGCCGAGCTCACCGCAGCCGTCGATCTTGGCCGCCTCGATCAATTCCTTCGATACGCCCTGGAAGAACGATTTCATGATGAAGACATAATAGGCACCAAGCGCTCCTGGAATGATGAGCGCCCACAACGTATTCATCATGCCGAGTCCTTTAATGACTAGGAAGGTCGGGATAAGCGGGATCGGGAAGATAAAGGAGAATAAGACGAGTCGCATAATCAACTTCCGCCCCGGCATCTTCGGTCTCGACAGCGTATAGGCGAGCGAGGAAGTAAGGGCCAGACATAACACCGTTCCGGCAACCGTAATGTAGATGCTCACACCCATGGCCCACCACATGTCTTTCAACTGAAACAAGGTCTTATACACGTCCAGGAACAGACCCTTCGGCCATAAGTATACGAGCTTGGCCCCGGCATAGACGGGATCGCTCAAGGAGACCGCGATCAAGTGGATCATCGGAGCGATCATGGTCAAACTGAGTATAAGAATGATCGCCCCATTGGTGATCTGAAATATCGTTTCCGAGCGTTGCCGCAGCATGATGGGTTCCTCCGACTTCTAATAAATACTTTCACCGGTCGTTTTCTGACTAAGCTTATTCAAGGAGACAACGAGTACTACGCCAATCACAGCCTTGAACATACCGATCGCCGTCGTGTAGCTGTACTGTCCGCCCGTCAATCCAACTCGGTATACATACGTATCGAACACTTCCCCTACTTCTCGCACTAATGGGTTCAGGAAGAACAACACCTGCTCGACGTTCGCATCCAACAAATTGCCGATACGCAGCAGGAACAGGACGATAATCGTCGGCATTAGCGAGGGAAGGGTAATGCTCCACATCTTGCGCCAACGTCCGGCCCCATCCACTACAGCCGCCTCATACAAGCTCGGATTAATTCCGGCCATGGCCGCCAAATAGAGAATCATCGACCAGCCAATTTCCTTCCAGATCCCTGCGCCAATAACGACGCCGTAGAAATATTGAGGTTCTGTTAAGAAGGACATCGGACCGACACCGAAACGCCCGAGTATCTGATTGATCATTCCTTCGGAGGCCAATAACTCCATGAAGATCCCGCCAACGATGATCCAGGATAGGAAATGCGGGAGGTATAGCAGTGTTTGCACCCAACGCTTGAACCAGGTCAGCTGGATCTCATTCAATAACAGCGCAAGGATCAGTGGTGCCGGAAAGCCGAATAAGATCGAATACAGTCCGAATTTCAGCGTGTTTCGCAACACCATCATGAACTCGGGGTACTGAAACATGAAGACGAAGTGCTTCAACCCTACCCACTTGCTGTGAAACACACCCTGAAACAAATTATAGTCCTGAAACGCAATGACGTTCCCCACAAGCGGTATGTACTTGAAGATGAGGAAGTGAAGAAGCCCGGGGAGCGCGATCAGGAGTAAAACGATAGAATCGGTTGATTTCAATTTTCGGAGCAAAACGAATCTCCTTCCATAGGTGCAAGAAATGAGGAAAGGGGACCCCCAAGGATCAATTGCACATGGGAGATCCCCTTCCTTTTGACCACCATTACTTCTTGTTCGCGTTATACCAATCGGTCGCTTCTTTAATGGCAGCATCGCCACCGCGGCTTTTCCATTCCTTCACAAACTTATCGAAACCAGCGTCCAGATCTTCCTTACCTACTACCAGCTTCACAAATGCATCATAGAACAAGCTGCTCGTACCTAACCCCGCTTCCAGCTCCGGACGTCCTTTCAACGACTCAAGCGCCGGCATACCAAGCGATGCATGCTTATACACAGAATCTGCCGCATCCTTGTAACCTTTGGTCATAATATCTGCTTCCGGCAACAGACTCATCAGCAAGGCGGTATTGGAACCAGGACCCTTCGGATTGATCGTCTTCTGGAAGAAGCCGCTAGCCGTGTTCTCGGTGTTAGCCTTAGCGTTCGGATCGTAGACGACCTTGCCATTCTCTTCCTTGTAATTCTGATCCTTGATCCCGAAGGCAAAAAACTTCTTACCCTCTTCCGCTCCCCATGCCCAGTCCAAATATTTGATCACTTCTTCCGGGTTTTTCGTCTTGGCCGGAATGACCCATACGAAGTCAATTTGTTCGGATTGCGCCTCGAAGAACGATTGGCCGCGTGGACCTTTCGGCGGAGCCAGCATAACCGTTTCGGCATCAGGCTGATTCACGTATTTGGTTTTGTCGGCAAATGTTCGGTACTGGTTCGCCGCCGCCCCATACGCACCATACAAACCTTTGTATATATCGTTCGCGCGGTCGGACTGCTTGACCGTTACGAAATCTTTGTGAATGTAACCGTTGTCATACAGCTTCTTATAAAAAGCGATCGCTTCCTTCATCTCCGGCTGAATCACGTCCGGCTCCATACGACCATTCTTGAATTGCCAAGAGCCTGGTCTAACTCCGAATGAACCAGTGAATACGTCGTTCCAACCGAGGTTATCGGTAAGCGCAAGTGCATATTCGTTGTTCTTGCCATCACCGTTCATGTCGTTCTTCTTGACTCCTTCAGCGAACTTCAGGAAATCGTCAAGCGTCTTAGGCACGTCCAGTTTCAGCTTCTTCAACCAGTCTTGACGGATGAACATGACGCGGGTTGCCGGTGCTGCAGACACAATCGGAATGCCATAGGTAACGCCTTTCTTCTTAATCCGTGGGCTGTTCCAGGCCGTCTCAGGAACATTCTTCTTAATATTCGGTCCGTACTTGTTCAGCAGATCGTCAAGCGCGAGAAACACATTCTGGTCTACAGCTCCCGCATGGACATTGGAATCGATACTGCTGGTCATCATCAGATCGGACAATTCTCCAGTAGCGAACCGAAGCGCGAGCTGCTGGTTGTAATCCGCTCCGCCTCCCCATGTAAGTAACTCATGAGTGACATCGAACCCGGATACTCTGTTAATTTCCTTATAATACTTCTCTTTCTCCGCAGCAGGCGCTTGAACGGCGAACGTCTCCCCGCCATCTGTTGTTAAGATGCGGATGTTCTTCTTGACCGCTGGTTTCCCTTCTCCGTCCTTGGAGCCTTGGGCCTGATCCACTGGCTTGTTGTCTCCGCAGGCTGTTAAAGTCGTTATTGCTAGTACAAGACATGACGATACGATGGCTGCTGACTTTTTCTTCATACTACTTTCCGTACCTCCCCTTAGACTCTATGCGTGCAAGCTCACTTGTTCTGAACCGATTATAGCAACGAACGAACCATTACCCCATGGGTTTATCAACGAAGTTATGGTCTTTTCACTTCTTCCCCCAATACGGTAAGCGAAATTCAAATTCCGTACCTGTCTCGTCTGAACGGTTGATGATTAGCCCGTAAGGGGTGCCAAAAGCAAGCCGCAATCGGCTGTGCACATTCCATATTCCAATCGTCCGGAACGGACGATAATCCGATCCTAGCATCTGCTGCTCAGAGTCGATCCCGAATGCTTCGTTGTACTTGTTCATCATTTGTGGGTCCATACCCATTCCTTGATCCGTGATGCGAAGCGAGAAGTAATCCGGGCCCGGCAGGCCCACGATGGTAATTTCCCCGGGGTGCAGTCCATGCTTCTCATAAGCGTGAATGATCGCGTTCTCAATAATCGGCTGCAGTGTCAGACGGAACAAGCTGACCTGATCGAGCTCCTCGTCATCCAGATGAATCGTCACCTGCAAGCATTCATAGCGCTCTGCCTGAATTAGCAAGTAGTTACGGATATGCTCAATCTCGTCGCGCAGCAGCACCAGATGCTGCGGATCGCCTACGCTGTACCGGAACATGTTAGCCAGCAATACGGTCATTTGACTGATCGGTTTGGCCTTGGCCAATATCGCATAGGAATTAATAATTTCCAGACTGTTGTATAGAAAGTGCGGATTGATTTGCGATTGCAGCGCCTGGAACATTGCTTCCCGTTGCTTCAGTTCCATCTCCTTATGCTTCATTCGGGAAGTATGAATCACCTCGAGCAACCTTTTGATTTCAAGCAGCATTTTATTAAACGTCACGGAAGCGAGCAGCAAGACGACAATGCCGATCATGATCGTCACCGTACGCAATTGTGTGAAATTAGCGATGAGTTCGTTCAATGGCACTTCGGATATCATCGTTAGATGCGTGTACACCGATGAGCTATATACGATGATCTTCTTCTCATCTCCGGTTCGGTCGACAAAGTATCCGTTCGGTTCGGTCATATTCCTGACCCAAGCGGAAGGAACCTGCGCCCCCCACTGCTTGGAATCCTGATGGTACAACAGCCGCGACGTATTATCGGATATCGCAATATTCCTCTGTTTCCCGAATGTGGTGGAGTCGTTCGTTTGTAAGATAGGCTCTAGCGAGAACGCGAACACCATCGCACCCGCATACTGGTACGTGGTCATATTGTAGATGTTACGATGCAGCAGCACGACCGGGACTCCGCCTACTTTCTGGATACTGACGATTCGGAATCCGTCCTCCTGCTCCTTCAGTTCGCGAAAATCGATATTCAGGTCGTTCACCCTCGAATCGCCCAGCATGGCACCTTTCACCGAGTACATGAAAAATCCGACGAGCTCTTTATTCCGATAGGCGATGCTCGGGTACAGTTCACGACTGATTCGATCCTTAAGCTGGAATAGCTCATAGGCGTTACTCGGGTCGAACTTGACGAATTCCTGAATGAGCGGATTGCCTGGAAGCGTCTGCGTCTCCAACTTCATTCTGGAGAAGTATTCATCGAGCCGACCGTTCAGCTGTCCGATATACTCCTTGTTGTAATAGATCGCGCTGTTCTCGATCGTTTCCGTTGATTTGGAATACCAGATCAAGCCTGTAATCAGAAAAGGGGTACAAAAAAATACGAGAAAAAATAAGATCAACTTCTGCTTGATCGATAGTTCTCTTCGTCTGAACTTCATGCAACTGAATCTCCTTGATGTTAAGTTCTAAATCATTCATCGGCACTGTAGCGGTATAAAAGCTAACCCGGCAATCATACAATACGCTTTATTGCCTTGTACATAGTTGTACAAGTGTTTCGCGTATAGCGCGGAATTTCCGCGCTGCAGCTGTCCTGACGAAACCATGTAAATGTCATGTTCACTTGATAATCCCCCTTGTACGAGAAGACGAATGCGAATATAGTTAGGACAATGAAGAGACTATTGAATATCAATATGCGGTGCGGGGCGCGTCTTCGGGCAGAATTAGACGGGTTTTCCGTCTAACTCGGGGCGGGGCGCGTCTTCGGGCAGAATTAGACGGGTTTTCCGTCTAACTCGGGTGCGGGGCGCGTCTTCGGGCAGAATTAGACGGGTTTTCCGTCTAACTCGGGTGCGGGGCGCGTCTTCAGGCAGAATTAGACGGGTTTTCCGTCTAACTCGGGTGCGGGGCGCGTCTTCGGGCAGAATTAGACGGGTTTTCCGTCATATCCCGATGTAAGCGACCGCCCGCCAGTGTTACTCAGCAGTCTCAAGAACCACCTTAGCTGCAATTATCACATGCGGCCGTTGTCTGCCGCACTTATCAGGAGGATAAAATGGAGCTTACCTTTATGGGAACCGCGAGCGCAGCCGGAAGTGTTCGCCGGGACAATACTTATATGCTGTTGAAGCAGCAAGACGATTGCTGGCTAATTGATGTAGGCGGGGATCCGCTAGGTAAATTAAAGCAGGCCCAAGTGACGCTCGACCAGATCCGCGGCGTCATCCTGACCCATCTCCATACCGATCACATCTACGGCCTGCCTTCATTACTATGGGGGATGTGGATCGCCGGGCGTACTGCACCGCTCAGCATCTACTGCTCCAAGACAGGAGCCGCTCAGCTGCAGGCGATCGTGGACAGCTATCAGGTACAGCAGTGGCCGATTCGGTTCGAGTTGAACTTCCGCCCATTCGACTGGACCGAAGAGAATGATTTGTTCGTGGAGGATGGACTATCCGTCTCCACGTTCCCGGTTCTGCATGCAGGCCCCACCGTTGGTATCAAGGCGGTAGAGGGGGATCGGGTCCTTATTTACTCTGCCGATACTGGCCCCTGCGATTGGATCCGCAATCAGCCTAGGATCGATGTGCTCGTTCACGAAGCGACGCTTGCCCGCGGTAATCCAACCATCCATACGAGTCTGGAGCAATTGGTCGGCTTCTACCCAATTGACCAGATCGGACGGATATTCGCCGTACATCTGACGGACGGCGAGCCGTACGGAGAGGTATTGGCTGAAGCCGGCATCTCGATCTCCCCCCGCATCGTACTGCCGGACGATATGTTTACCGTTACGGTATAGATGGTTAGCGCTATTAAGCACAAATGCGAAGAGGAGTACCCGTTGGGTACTCCTCTTCGTACATAGGCTTTCATGCAAGCCTCGGCTCATTTCAGGCGAATTTCGCTCGCAGATGATCCTTGGACGTCTTAATCCTGACCTCCGGGGTGTAACCGCAGTGTCAAGAGCGTCCCCGGCTCTAGCATTCCGAGGTCAAGTATCCGTTCATCCGTGACGGTAAGCGAGCGGACATGGTCCTCGGCCAATGTGACCACCTCGGCGCGTTCGAGCGGCATCGCGAATACGATTCTCGCGCGCACGGAACGACCATACGTTTCGAGTAGCCGCATTACCCAGGCGGTTCGGTCCTCCCCCACTTGATCATGGGAATGCTTCAGGGCTGTGACGATGACCCCCCTCGCTTCCGTCCAACCGGTAAGCGGCTCCATGGTTTCGATCTTGAACGCTTCGAAGGCACTCATCTTATTCGGGCTCGCCTCGCATTCGGCATGCAAGCAGACGGCTAGCGGCTGATTCAGCTCCCAAGCCCTCAAGTCCACTTGTCCTTCCGTCCAGTCCAACTCATGGGGATAGAGCGAATATACGAATTGGTGGCGGCCGAGATCGGGGCGATTGTCCGGCTCATAGGAGCTTCGCAGCAAGGTTTGGGATAACGTTGTTCCCTGCACGGAGCAGCCGTATTTGCCATCGTTAAGCAAAGCGATGCCGCAGGCTCCAGACCGCTTACCCTCAGAGAGGCCGAACCAGTGCAACGTTGGAACCTCAGCACCGTCAGCCTCACGGCTGACCGTACCGAACGGCACGTCGAACGATGCCTCTGCCTGGTGGAGCGCTGCGGCGAACGACACTTTGAGCATCGGTGCGTCAACCGCGGCCGTCCCTTGTTCGCCCCAGTCCACCTCCGTAATGAAATCGATTCGATCGATCCCCTCATACATACGAATTTCCTGGCGAATGACCGAGCTTTGAAAGCGATGAACCAGATGAACAGACTTTACGACCGGACCGCTGACTCCCGCGCGAACCTCCGCCCCCCTAATGAGTCGATGCGTGCGAGCAATTGCTCCAATCACCCAGGCCGACATGCCGTGTGGAACTTCCTCATGTATCTCGAATACATTCATACCGCCCGGACGTGCCAGCTCGCGCTGAAGCCGCTTATCATAGAGACTGTAGATCGTACCCGATTCATGATGAACCGATACCCGGTACCTCTTATTTTCCAATAGCACAGGTTTCTTGTCGGGTGCGGTTGAAGGGTTAACCGTTAGGTCGGTTATGTCACTTACATCAGCGCTCGCATACATGTATCTTACATAGCCAACAGGAGGAACCTCTGCGGCAAGGAACAGGGCGGAGCCATCCTCCATTTTTTGTACGGGAATACTCCGGCCTTGACCATCGATTAGATGGTCCCCTGTCCGCCAATGCAGCACGTCAGGAAATTCATTCGCGTCCAAATGAACGATGTCCGTCCGTGACCAGGAGAGCGTATTGAACACGTTCACGGAGAAAGCCTGCTCGGCTCCGTTCTGCCTCAAGCCCCCATCGGCGTGAACCGCCATCATCGCCTCCATCGCAGCTTGAGCCGAACGATTCGCCTTAAACTTGGCGGTTTCAGCCTGAGGCACCGCTTCTTCATAGGTCAATTGAATCGCGCATCCACACAAAATATCATGAAACTGATTAAAGCACTGTACACGCCACGGCTCCTGCAGCGACTTGGCCGCAGCGTCGGCAGTAGCACGATGATCGTGACTGCCAGCCGAACCCCGCCTGTGCATGTCCGCCATAACAAACAAGCTGTCAGCCCTCGACAGGGCATGCTCCGTATGACGATTCGCCTTCTTGATGTCGCCGTGGGAAGTATAACACCCTTCGAATGCGGGATTCAGCTCGCCGCGGATGATCGGCAGACGTACACCGGACGACTCCACAGCCTTGTAGAAATCCGTGCTTCGTGCGAATACGAACCGCGGTAGCAGACGACTGTCGTTCAGCCTGATCGCCCGGCGAATATCCTGCTTCGTCACCCCGCCTCCGTGGTCTCCGACACCGTACACGAACATAGCCGAACGCAGACCGTACTGTGTGGCCATCTCTGTCACAGCAGGCACCGTCTCCGAGGCATGAATGAATCCGTTATAATGCCGGGGATCCTGGAAGGCAAGCACCCGCGAGCCGTCATCCCCCTCCCACCAGAACAAGGGGACACCCTTCGGGCCGACTCTGCAGAAATAGTAGTACTTCAGCCCTGCGGCTGTAAGCAGCTTCGGCATCGTTGCGGGATGACCGAATGTGTCCGGCTCCCAGCAAATTTCCGGCGTCACGCCCAGCTCCTCACGGCTGTAGCGTATCCCCTCCAGGAACTGACGAGCTATGGTTTCATAGCCCGCCATATTCAAGTCCCCTTCCACCCAAGTTGCAGCGGTGACGTCCCAGCGTCCTTCGTCAATTCTTGCCTTGACTCTGGACCATAGCTCCGGAACCTTATCCTGCATCGCCTTGTAGGTAGCTGCTTGGCTGTGGGAGAAGGTCACGTCCGGGAATTCCGCCATAATCCCGTCAACCGATTCAAAATCCCGGCGTATTAGATTTTCGGTTTCGGACCAAGGCCAAAGCCAGTTCATATCGATGTGCGCATGTCCGACAAGGTAAAGCTGATAAGATTTGGCAGCCGGCTCGAAGCTAATCAGCCGATCACGTGTCGCATCGATCTCGGCCTTCAGCTCGCTCCATCTATTCTCTTCGAGGAGGGCCATGTTGAAGCTCATAACAGCTTCCTGAAGGGCAACCCGTTGCCCCTCATCACAGGCATCGCCGTTGCGAATCAAGAATAGCGCAAAGCCCAGCTCTTCAGCGAACGTGTCCAGCGTAAACCTCCAATCCTCTACCACATCTATGCGCAGATCGGCGTCGTGAAAGTACCCTAACCCGTCACCTTTCCGACAGTGAACGACAATTTCATATATCTCTTGACCTGTGATCTCAGGAGTGAGCGTCAGCGGTACCACCTTCGTATCCGCCCAGTAATCGACCTCGTATACGAGCTCGTTGTTGATATATATCTTGGAACCGATAAGCAAGCAAATCTCCAACTGAGCTGTCGATCCCGTCAGATCGAGTCCCATATATTCAACAGGAATACACACCCGGCGGTAAAATGTTTTGTCGTCTGCCTGCGGGGGCCAAACGTAGCGAATCCGTGCCTCAGGCCAATCCATATTGTCTGAGATACAGCACTCCATCGGGACAATTCGATTCGTATACCTCCACGTCCTAAGGCTCGAAATTTCCGTCAATTGTTCCTTCTTAGCACGCAGAACGCCTCGAAGCTGCTCAACCTTCTTTTCCAGTTCCGCCATGCTGCTAGCGATATGTGTCATCCGTTTCCCTCGCCTCCATTTAGTATGCGCTTTCAACACTTTTACTATAGTGGATTGACTTGGAATAGCCATGGGTCCAAATTGACAAATTATTAGATTTTCGCGTATCGCTCTTTGATATAAAAATGGGCTGCCGATTGTCGCTGCAGTCCCCGAGGGAGTTTAATAAAGGGGTAATAATCATCAACAAGATGGAAGAAGCAACTAGTATAAGAGTGGTCGTTTTGGATAATCTTTCTCTTCTTTTACCAATATACCAGCCTGAATACTGTAACTTATTTCTATAAAGAACAAAAAATAAACTTATTATTGCAATATATGCTAACCAAGCATAGTGAAAGTTGTTTAAATTAAAACCAAGAAATGAATAAGAATAGCCCAATAAAGATATAAAAAAACCAACAAAGATTAATAATAATAAAATGATACGTAAAATTTCCAATAATAAATAAAACATTATATAAACATCTCCCACATTCCTTTATATCCTGGTATTACCATTAATTATTCAAGTAATCTGCCATTAGTTGAACAGGCTGCCATTAATTCCGGCAGCCTATCATCATTGTAGGGCTATCGTGTCCATTAGCTTAGTCATACAGCTGATACTATAGCAAATGAGTGGTATTAGCAAAGTCACCTCGCAGAGTCACCAACTGGCGGTGAAAAATCTCTATCATGTGTACATCGATTCCACAAATCAACAAACTCCTCAAATGTTTGTCCAAGTATGTCCCCCCAGTTGGCAGGATTAATAGTTGTGATTTAACTAACTATCGTTTCCTGTTAAGGCCATAGAAAAGCCATTCCGTCGGAATGTCGGACGGAATGGCTTTTTCAAATGGTGATCAGAACATTACCCGAATCGTGTCCATGAGCGCACCGTTTGCGCGACGTCAATGCCATCGACAATCATCCGGCGGATGTCGTCATTGATCAACTGCCTTCCGGCATTCCATTTCCTGCTTCGGAAAAACGCGCTAAGCTCCACTTGTTCCAGTTCCTGGAGATAGCGTGACCAAATGGGGTGGTTTGTCAATCCCTGCTCCACTGCTTGTGACCGAGTACTGGGAAGCACCCAATACCGGCTGGCCAAAATATAATGTCGCAGAAATTCCCAGGCCAATCGTGGTTTTTTTGATTTCTGGGTGACTCTGGCGCCAGCCATATAGATCATATTCGTTTCGCACCCGCCAGGCATTTTCGGCAATCCGACAACCTCATACTTATTTTGCGAATCCGGATTATGCCAGAAGTGCCACCCGAAAAAAAAGCTCATCGCTGCGTCTTCTTGCTCAAACCCTGCAATACTCTCAGATTCATTGGGCATTCGAATGATCTTGTGTATGCGGAAAGCATCGATCAGTTTCCGGAAAGCCTCAACCGTGGCGGGGCTGTCCACATAACCGTGTGCTGTCGAGACGTCGGGCGCCACATAACTGCCCCCATTCCGCATCACGAATGGCTCCCACCATTCCACATCGACGCCCATTCCGAATCCGTACTGGGTTATCTGACCCTCGGCATCCCGCAAGGTGAGCTTTTTTGCGATTTCCACCAAGTCGTCCCATGTCCAATTGTCGGTGGGGTAAGCCAATCCGGCCCTGTCAAACATTTCCCGGTTATACGCTATAAGCGGCGTCATGATTTCCAGCGGTAATGCGGGCAAGACATCCCCATGATAGATAGCCCTACGCAAGCCTGGATACCAATCCTCCTCAAAACCTTCTATTTCCGCTGCATAAGGGGAGAGATCGATGAATAGGCCCCGGTATATACCGGGGCATTCCTCGCCATTAACGTATCCGCAACTAAACGGCAACGCTTTTTTAGATTTGCCGGCATGTATTGGGTTGCGACCAAACAACTCACTCCGTGCCCGCTTTCAGCGCCTCGCTCATGGATATTTTCGCGAGTTTCCTCCCGCACAGCCGCTTGGTCACTTCGTACACGGCGAAAATCACTACAAAACTTATCAGGACATACAACGGACTCACAATCATGGGCATCACCAGGTTGATCGTCTCCCCAAGATAACCGTACAGGGTGTTCCCGACAGCCAGCATCAAGGGCAGTCCGAGCCAGAAACCAATAAACACTACTGGCGTGGAACTGTTGAGAATCAACTTCGCAACCTCTTTTCCGCGATAGCCGAATACCTTCATTAGGGATACCGTGCGGCGGCTTTCCTCAATCATCAGCGACGTTACAAGAAAGATAATGATTGCCCCAGTCAGACTTGCGACGATGGTGATAAGCGCTACCGATGCTGTCATTGTAGATGTATCATCCATTGCATCGAGATTACTAAAGTCATGTACTCCAGTAAGCAGATTTTCGTCAATATCAAGCTTATTTTTGCTTAGCACCCCAAGATAGCTTCCCGGCGCGTTACCGGTCATGCGGTTGAACTCATCAAGGGGCATATAGATGTATTGCCCGTAGTAGGTTTGAACGATCCCATCTATCTTTAGACTGTATAATTTGCCGTCCACTTTGCTAACGATGTTAATCGTATCACCCACCTTTAGCCCCAGTCTGTACGCCAGGAGATACGTGATATTTACCTGATTCTTTGGCAGATCGTTGCCGTGCGAGTCACGCATCGTAATTCCAATGGAGTCCGGTTCCAAGCCCACAACGTAAAACTCCGCCTTTTCGTTCCCCTTGGGATAACTGCGAATTGCGTTAAGCGGCTCAGCGCCTTTTGGAACAGCTCCTTGCTGTATTTCTTTGAAAGTAGTTTCTATAGGAAAATACCTGTCGCTCCCGGCGCTGTCCATCAAGACCTTCATCGAATTGTGGACAGTAAAGCCAAACAGCAGCAGCATCGACGCTGCGCTAACGCCCAGCAGCAAAAACAACAGACGCGATATGCTGCGAATCTGCTCACGCAGTTTGAATTTAGTAGCGAATTTGAACCGCTCCAGCCGGAGTCTGCGTTCAAGGAAATTCACCTTCGTTTTTTGTTCATCGCCTTTCATCAACTCCGCCGCAGATTTCTTTAGCACTCTGCATAGAATGAAATAGCTCGAGAGACTCAGCAGAGCCATAGGCATCAGCACTCCCAGTGCCATGCTCAATGAAGGGAAGGATAAGCCTGTTACAGGCACATTGTAAGAAGACGTCAGAAAATCGATGACGGGTCCTACAACCGGCAGAGCAAGCAGTGTACCCGCAAGACCACCTGCAGCGGACAGCAGAGCCGGGATCGCCATATAGTGCCGGATCAGTTCACCCCGGCGATATCCCTGCGCGTACAGCGTACCAATGACTACGCCATCCGACTTGACCATGCGCTGGATCATCACGCCGAGAATAAGACAGCACAGCAGGAAAACTGACGCTGCCACGGGAGCGCCCATGGTCTTCGCACCTTCAATGTTCCCCCGCACCATCGCGATGCGCGCGTTGGTATCGGAGTTCAACCATTCAGAAAGGGAATATCCTTTTTTGGCTAAGAGCCCATTCAGATTGGCAGCCTTTGCTTTTACATTCTCCCTATCCTTCATGTATGCCGAGTATACTGTGGTCGCCTCCGGGAACGCCTTAAAATCCGCGTCGGAAATAAGACCGATACCAAAACCGTTGGGAGGATAGGTGTCATAAACGTTTTTTAGTATATAAATGTAATTGGGTATGGCTACCGTGCCAACGATATTGAATATTTTTCCGTTCAGCTTCATTTGATCGCCTATCTTCAACCCATGCATCTGGCAAAATTTCGGATCGAGCAAAATGTCCCCCGGATTTTCAAGGCCGCGTCCTGATGTTACCGCCGGGATATTGACCTTCGTGCCAGGGCTGAGAAGACGCAGTTCCCCGTTAGGCAGTTTTACGTCGTATTGCCGGTAAGCGTCGATCAGCGCGCCGGATTCTCTTTCCAGCGCCGCAATATCTTCCAGCGGTCTGTTTGACCTAAACGTAATGTCTTCCTGCCTGTATTCTTCGGCAAAGTCGCCGACCAGTTTTTCTAGGCTGTTGCCCACTCCCGAAGCTCCGACAAAATAAAAGCTCCCCAAAAATATCAAGATAAAGATACCGATATACTGCCCTTTGTTTTCCTTTATGATACGCCATACGCGTTTTCGCAGCGCCATTACCATTCAATCCTTTCCGCCGGGATAAGCTCGGAATTGTGAGCAACTTCCGCAACCTCGCCGCTTCTCAGCCGGAGCACGGCGTGCGCCATACCGGCGATGGCGCTGTTGTGGGTAATCATCAGGATGGTCGTGCCAAACTGCGCGTTTACTTTTTGGAGCAACGACAGCACGCCCCGCGAGGTCTCGAGGTCCAGCGCTCCGGTGGGCTCATCGCAAAGCAGGAGCTTTGGATTTTTGACGATGGCTCGTGCGATCGACACGCGCTGCTGCTCGCCGCCGGAGAGTTCCCGGGGGAAACGGTTCTTTTTGTCGGAAAGTCCGACAGCAGAAAGCACCTCGTCTGTATTAAGCGGGGTTTTACTGATGTTCGACACAACCTCGATGTTTTCGGCTACCGTGAGGTTCGGCACAAGGTTGTAGAACTGGAAGACGAAGCCCACGCTCTCCCGACGGTATTCAACCAGTTGATTGTCATTTAAATCCGTAATACGCTCGCCGTCCACTTCGACCGTGCCGCCGTCCGCCCAGTCCACGCCGCCTATAATGTTCATCAGCGTAGATTTACCCGAACCGGAGGGGCCTAATATTACTCCGATTTGTCCTCTTTCCATCTCCAAGCCCACACCTTTGAGTACATGGGTAATAATCCCTGTGTTATAGCTTTTCGTAAGGTTTGATACTGATAAAAACATATTTAAGTCCCCATTCCTTTTTTTATTAGTTCCAACATTTGATTAAGTTCATTTTTTATGGTCTGCTCCATGTCCGCAGTCATTTCTGCCGTAAAGTCAATATATAAATTCATCCAGCGCACCATAAAAGAAAGAGCCGGTAACTGTGAACAATCTCACATGTTACCGGCTCTGCGTCTTAGCGTCTGGCTCTTTGATAACTGACATATTCAGTTGTTTTACATTGATTATCGTTTCCTGTTTACACTTGGGACAAAATAGCGGGAAGTTTTCAAGCACCGTATCACCACGTATCTTGACCCGTGTTTTGTTGCCACAGACCGGGCATAATATCCACTCGTATTTACACACTCTACCATCCCTTTACTTGATGTTTTTGTTGACTACTATCATTTTAATGCCTGCAAACATTAAGCTGCTTTGCGTTTATAAGCCCTCATTGCGAAAATATACGCAACAATCAGAATACCCAGGCACCATGCGAGCGCGACCCAAATGTCATTGCCTACAGGCTGACCTGACAGCAGCGCGCGGATGGCTTCCACTATCGAGGTAACCGGCTGGTTTTCAGCAAAGGCACGGACGACTGACGGCATCGATTCGGTGGGCACAAACGCCGAACTGATAAACGGCAGGAAGATAAGCGGATAGGAAAACGCGCTTGCACCTTCCACCGATGTCGCGGACAGTCCGGCAATCGCCGCGACCCAAGTCAAAGCCAGCGTAAACAGCACGAGTATGCCGGCTACGGCAAGCCAAGACAGTACCCCCGCCGACGAGCGAAAGCCCATAATGAGCGCTACGAGAATGATTACGACAAGAGAAATGACGTTGGATACCACCGAGGTCAGCACGTGCCCCCACAGCACGGAGGAACGCGCAATCGGCATGGAGTGGAACCGCTCAATGATGCCCCGTTGCTTATCCAGAAACAGGCGGTAGGCCGTATAGGCTATGCCGCTTGCAATCGCAATCAGCAGGATTCCGGGCAACAGGTAGTTCACATAGTTATCCGTACCGGTTTGGATGGCGCCGCCAAACACATAGACGAACAGCAGCATCATTGCAATCGGAGTGATGCAAACTGTGAAGATGGTGTCCATGCTTCGCAGAATATGGCGCATGGAACGTCCAAGCATCACGCTCATGTCGCTGAAAAAATGTTCATTCATTGTTACTTTCCCTCCTGTTTACCGATGATTGCGAGGAAGATCTCCTCCAATGAAGGTTGTTTTTCCACGTACTCCGTCTTTGCGGGCGGGAACCGCTTTTTCAGTTCCTCGAGCGTGCCATTGGCAATAATCCTGCCCTTATGCAAAATGGCAATTCTATCGGCAAGTTGCTCAGCCTCTTCCAAATACTGAGTGGTCAGGAATACCGTCGTGCCACCGTCGGCAAGCTCCTTGACAATCTTCCAAGCTTCAATGCGTGCCTCGGGGTCCAGCCCTGTGGTCGGCTCGTCGAGGAAAATGAGCTGCGGATTTCCGATCAGGCTCATGGCAATGTCGATCCTGCGGCGCATACCGCCCGAATAGGTGGACACCCTGCGGTCGGCGGCGTCGGTCAAGCTGAAGCGATTCAGTAAATCATCCGCGACCTGACGCGGATTTTTGAGGTGCCGCAGTTTTGCAATCAAGATCAAATTTTCTCGCCCGGTCAATATCTCATCCACGGCAGCAAACTGCCCTGTTAGACTGATCGCATGCCGCACATTGTCGGGTTTTGACGCGACGTCAAATCCGTTTACGGTGGCGGTGCCTCCGTCCTGTTTGAGCAGCGTGGTGAGGATTCTGACAATCGTCGTCTTGCCCGCACCGTTGGAGCCAAGCAGGGCGAAAATCTCACCTCGCTTCACTTCAAAATCGACGCCCTTTAGGACTTCTGTGTCCTTGAAAGACTTTCGCAGACCTTTCACTTCAATTGCTTTTTCCATCCCGATATCCCCCCTTTACTTTCTTTTATCTGTAACTTTTTTCATGGCCTTGTTAACTTCTTGGTTAACAGATTCTTGATAGATGTCAGCGTAAGTTTTTGAATCTTTGATTAGATCGTCGCAGAAAGCCGCTACGTCACTGCCCGTCACTTCGAGCACGCCTTTCCCCAAGGCCGCGCCCT